>JADJVA010000002.1 GCA_016716765.1 Bdellovibrionales bacterium
AGGACACTCTGCGTACGGAGATGAAGTATCCTTGTATGGGCATGAAATTGATGACCAGACAAATCCTTATGAAGCAGGTTTAAGGTTGGGTTGTAAAGCCCGACAAGAAGGACTTTATTGGGAGAGAACCAATTTGTGCGATTAAGGCCTCAGGACTAAAATCAAAGCTCATTGGATTCAAAATGGTGGATCGTGGGATAGCTCGACAGGGTTACAAGTTGTTTCTTTTGACAATAAAGAAATCGGCAAGGTAACAAGTGGAACGGTTTCACCCAGTCTCAATGAAAATATTGGCGTGGGTTACGTCAGGGCTGATCTGGCAGAAATCGGAGCCGATTTAATGGTAGAGATAAGGGGTCGAAAGTTAAGCGATCATTGTTAAGACACCGTTTGTGCTTTGAAATTTTGAGCTTTGAGAAAAGCAAGGAGATGGAGAAAAATGGCAACTTATCAGATTCCTGAAGAAAACTATTACACTAAAGAACATGAATGGGCTCAAGTGGATGAAAATGTGGTCACTGTTGGTGTGACAGAGTTTGCTCAGGATCAGTTGGGTGAGATTGTCTATGTCGAGCTTCCTGAAGAAGGTGAAAAGCAACCCAAGGCGAGCCGTTTGGAGTGATTGAAAGTGTTAAGGCTGCCAATGATCTTTACGCTCCTGTTTCAGGGACTGTCATTGAGGTCAATGCTTCATTGGGTGATTCGCCTGGAACTATTAACGATGATCCAATGAATGAGGGATGGATGGTTCGAATCGAAATGGACACAGAGAAGGAACTTGCCAATTTGATGCAAGCACCTGATTATAGGAAACTCATTAGCAAATAGAGATCGAAGGCTTTCACAGGGTTTTTGAGCAAGAAAATTGTGCCCGGGTGGTGGAATTGGCAGACACGCTAGACTTAGGATCTAGTGCCGTAAGGTGTGCAGGTTCAAGTCCTGTCCCGGGTACCACGTTGACGAAGGCAAAGTCGCATTCCACTGCGAATCGTGGAGAGCCGGAAATGCCCCAACCGTGGAGAGCCCCTAATGTTTGATTTAAAAAGTGATGAAATTCCTATCGAGATTCAGCTTGAACAGCTTTCTGATGAGGCTATCGCGGGAATTATCGAAAATTTTATCTTGCGCGAGGGAACTGACTACGGATCTGTCGAAGTGTCCTTTGAAAGAAAATCAGAGCAAATTCGCCAACAAATTGATTGTGGGGAAATAAAGATTGTTTTTGTTCAGGACTCAGAGACTATAAATTTACTGACAAATCGCGAATTCAAATTACTCATCAGTTCAAATGGACCAAAATTAACTTCTTGACTCGCCTTAGGGGAGTGCTCCTTCCAGCCTGGGTTAAAGCCTAGGGGTTCCCATGGGACCCTTGTCTCAAACAACCCGATAAAATATTATCAATTATCACATTATTTGGCACAAGGTTTTTCGATTGGAAAAAGCACTGTCTTATGCGTCGAAATCGTATCTTTAAGATTCTCCTTGTGGAGGTTTTCCCTGGGCTAATTGTCTTAGCCCTCATCGCAAGCCTGAATATTTCTGTGACAAGCTCAAATCACCAATCATTTTTGAACGAAATTTCTGAAAGAGGAGTCGTTCAATGGTCTTCGGGTAGTATTTCTACTGAAGATGGATATATTTTATTAAACTCGCCAGGAATGGAATGCCTCCTTTTAAAAATGGATGGCTCCCGACAGGGAATTATTCCTGGCAATCTCTGTAGAATTCTTGATGATGGAAGCGTTGTTTCAAAAATTGTTAGTATCGAAGGTAAAGAAGAGATTATAAAATACAAGGGGAGGTCTGTTGATTGGAAATTCCCAGCGGCAGTAACGCACGATATTTCCATTTCTCCGATCGATCAATCCATTTGGGCCAAGGGACTTGATCTTGATAAGACTGGAAATCAAACGGTAAAAGTAGATTATATTCTTGGTCTAAGTTCCCAGGGTAGAGAAATTTTTCGCTGGAGTATGGCGGAACACCTCAGTGAACTTTCTAAACTTTTAGGCGGGCTAGTGGCTCCTTACACTTCTGGAAAAGGAACTCCAGAAGAGGGGTTTCTCAATGTCACTCACATGAATGCAGTCCAGATAATTCCACCCAACGAATTGGAAAGTTCACATCCACAATTTTCTGCTGGAAATATTCTCACGACAGATCACCATAACGGCGTCGCTTTTATTGTTGACCGGAAGACTCGGCATATTGTGTGGGTTCATAAGGGTGCACAGTTCGGCTTGCATACCCCTCGATGGTTGGAAAATGGGAATATTTTGATGTTCGCTAACATCGTAAAAAACGACAATCAGAAGCCCGCATCATGGGTACTTGAAATTGATCCGATCACCCACCAAACGGTTTGGGCTTTCACAGAAAAGCCTAATGGTGAAATGTATTGTGATCGATTTGGATCAGCACAGAGGCTAAGAAATGGAAACACCCTAATTTCTTATGGTTGCAAAAACAGTTCCATCATCGAAGTGACCCCGCAAGGTTCTGTGGTGTGGAAATGGCGCGCCTCCATAGGAAGGGAAAAATTCGATATACCTAACCAGATTTACCGTGCGGAATGGTTGCCAAAGGAGATAGTTCAGTCTTTTTTTTCAAGTCAAAATTGAATTCCCGCCATCGCTGGAAAGTTGTTTCGGCTATCAAGGATCCGAATGCGAAAAGGTGAAGCATTCTAGCTAAGTTCGTTTGAGAACCGGCACGACAACACCGAAGGTAAAAATAATGGAGGCGCCGATTCCGGCAGTTGCGGTGGGTATAAATCCAAATAATATCATGTCGAGGATGAGACTCAGCACCGGAGCGAGATAACTGAGCGATGCAATCTGACTCGCGGGTGCTCGTTGAAATGCATATGTGGTCAGGTGTTGGGACAGACTTGCCGCGAGACCTGCCAAGAGCAGCAGCGACCAAACTCCTGGTCTCGTCGGCCACGTGACATTGTGAAAACAGAAGATAAGCAGATGTGCGGTGATCGCGGACAGACACCATGTCATCATGATTTGCGACGTAGAGTAGGTAGATTTGGTTCGAGCAATCATCAGGTAGGCTAAGGCGCCAAACAATCCCGAGGCGATAGCGAGGACTGCTCCAAGAAAGGAACCATCGATTTTTACATTGGCACACATCATATAAAGACCGAAGATGGAACCTACTATGGCAAGCCAGTTCAGCGGGTTGACCCTCTGCCTCGCGATCAAAGGCGAAAGAGCGGCGATAAAAATGCCGCTGCTCGCCCCCAAGAATGCAGTTTGGCCGCTACCAACTAAGGCGACTGCCGCAAAATAGGTCGTAACCGTCATCGCACCGAACACTCCCCATAGCCAGAGAGCTCTATGCCTAAGCGGAGATAAAATGAGCCGACAATTTGTTCTTATAAACGGAAGTGAGATGAAAAGGAGATTCGCTATCACCCGAACAAAGCTTCCAGCCAAACTCGAAAAACTTGGATCTTCTTGATGGGCCGCAAAAAACGCGGCGCCCGTCGCCGCCGAAAAGATGCAGGCGACAAGAATGGCTGTTTGGCCGCGTTGCTCTACGATAGCGCTCCCACTCAACTCAATAGCTTCGGCGGTTCCATTTTTTAAGAACATCTACTGATCTGCCAGAGGCATGCCGATTTCGCTTAAAGGCAGAAAATAGGCCTCGACAGGTAGTCCATGACTTTGGAAATCTCCGTGAGGATCGCGAATGTAGCCTCTCTTTTTGTAAAGGTTTGCGACACCATCTGCACCTTTCTGTACGTGCAGACAAATGAAGGTCAGCGACCAAGAACGCGCGATCCGTTCTGATTCGGTCAGGAGAACCTCTGAAAAACCAAGACCATGAAATTCTGGGTCAATAGCCAGGCATCTGAGGTTGGCTGCCTTCTGGATCCAACACTCCGACAGGTTTGAATCAGGATTAACTAGCGAAAAGGTTCCAATGATCCGATATCCAAGTTCAAGTACACAGACTTCGCCATTCTCTCTCCGGCTCTTAATGTCTCGAAGTTCTGAAATTCTTTGCTGGGGAGTAACAATCTGTGGAAGTTTTTGTGCGTAGGTTTCAGTGAACGATTTCACGAGAAGGTCAGCGACGTGATTGTCGTCGAGACAAGATGCCTGCCGAATATTTATGAAGTCAAAAATATCCCGAGATCGTGGTTTTCTAAATTCCTTCGTCTGAACATTCATCATATGAAAAACCTCCGTGTGTTGTCTGTTGCGAACATTGGACGCTATGAGCATATATGAATAGAGTGGTGTGTTTCCGTCAGCAGTCGGTCAGTGTTAAGTTGAATTTCGATTACACTAGACTTTTGAATATCGTCATTGTTGGTCGTGCACTCAGTCTAAACAAAAAGCTGACTTTAAAATGTGAAAGTTCAAACGACTTGTTGATCCGGCAAGGTTGTCAGCTTCGGATCCGCCATCATAGACCTTCCCTTTCCATGCCATTCAGTTTAGAACTGATGACATGTATTTGATCATATTACGATTCTTAGCATTTGGCGCCGAAAGCTGTATTTGTTCAGGGCCTGTCTCGGGTGGCGCTTCTTGAGAATTCTCTTCATTCAGCCTCCCATTCAGGATTTTTATGAGACTCAGTTGCGTTTGCAACCAATTGGGCTTGCGTATCTCAAAGCAGCCCTTCAGAAACATCATCCTGAGGTTGAAGTTGTCATTCGGGACTATCATACTGGATATGGACGCCAAACTCTGCGGTGGCCGAAAGAGCTTGAATATCTTCGCGAATATTATTCGATTTTAGATCGAAGTCCATTTTCTACTTTTATAATTATTATCACTTCGGCGCGAGCTTCGATCTGATCGCTGACGACATTGCGAGAATTCAGCCCGATCTCGTTGGTGTATCCTGTTTGTTTACTCCCTACTTTCGGGAAGCTCACGAAATTTCCAAAAGGGTAAAGAATTTTCGAAACATTCCGGTGCTCATGGGAGGTTCGCATGTCTCTGCTGTACCAGAATCTGTATTGCAACACGACTCAGTGGATTTTATCATCCGCGGAGAGGGTGAAAAATCTATCGTTGATTTTGTATCTTTCCTTCAGGGAAAGCTGGCGATAACAGAGGTCGGAGGTCTCGGATATAAAATCAATGGGGAGCTCCAATTTAATCCAATCAAGGAGAACTTTGATATTGGGGAGCTACCTTATCCAGATCTTGGGTCATTCTCATTAGGAACTTACAAATACGGTCACCTCCCTCTGGCTTTTATGATTACTTCGCGAAGTTGCCCCCATAAGTGTTCCTTCTGCTCGGTTCATTTGACTTTTGGTCATCGATATCGGAGGCGCTCTCCCGAGGATGTTTTGTGTGAGATCGAACTTCGATATGAGCAGGGTTATCGCGTCATTGATTTTGAAGACGATAATCTCACTTTTTATAAGGATGAAATGAAGCGCCTGTGTGGCGCTTTGATTGAGAGATTTCCCAACCGAGAAATGCAATTTGTGGCGATGAATGGAATCAGTTATTTGAGTCTTGATGATGAGCTACTTGAACTCATGTGGAAGGCAGGATTTACTCATCTCAATTTGGCTTTGGTCAGCTCCGATAAAGTGGTACGGGAAACCACGAAGCGTCCTCATACCCTCGAGGCATATACACGAGTCGTTCACAGGGCGCATTCTTTGGGATTTCATATTGTGTCTTATCAAATTTTAGGATTGCCGAACGAAAATCTAGACAGCATGATGCAGACTTTAGCTTTCAATATTCGACTGCCGGTGCTTTTAGGTGCTTCTATATTTTATCTGACGCCCCAATCGCCAATGGCCCTTAAATTGGGAAATTCACTGAGCGAAGCAGATCATTTCAAAGCTCGCACCACCGCAGTTGCACATGAATCTGAGAGTTTTTCTCGTCAAGACATTTATACCCTTTTTATTGTGAATCGAATTTTTAATCACCTTAAAGGACTGAAACTTGAAAGGGACCAGTCTTTGTCGGATCTTTTTATTGAGCGTCAGGATGATTGTGGTTTGGCCCTTTTTTCTGATTGTCTGAAATCGGGGGTTTTATATTTTATCAATCGACAAGGTCGGTATCCCAATCTCAAATTTAAGACGGAACTTTTAGTCAAAGCAATTAGGCAAGCCCAGTTCGTGACCACACAAGATGGTCACAAAATCGAACTGGATGAGCTGGGTCGACTTCAGGAATCGAATCGCTTGGGTCAGTTTTTTAGCGTCTGACTGTGCAGGAATGAGTGCAAGTTTCATCGATGGTTACGGCATCCAATGGAAAGCCTAGATCTGCAGATTTTTCAAGTAGATAAAGTGCGATCACTTCAGAAGTGGGATTGTCACTAAATACAAAATGCCTCTGGTGGGTGGATCTTAAAAATTCAATGGTCAATTCATCTGAATCAGCCAAGAGCGTGGCGTGATCCCAGTTTTCCTTGCACCAGTCTTTAATGACCTTAAAGTCAGCAAAGTCTTTGAGCATGCCAAATTGGTTGAGCTGCAAGCCCTTTATTTCACAGGTAATTCGAAAAGAATGGCCATGAAGATTCTGACAGCGTCCTGGATAGCCCTTAACCAAGCGGTGTGCGGCTTCAAATGAAAACGTGGTTGTCAAAGTTACAATAGGTCTGCTCATGGGAACGGAGAATGCGTTATTGCGAGGATTCAGTCAACATTTGAGATATTTTGACATACCCTATGGGGGTATAGTAGAATAATAAAAAGTTGAGCCGATTTGAAGATGAAGGTCTAAGCTTGTGCGTTTGCAATTGCTATCTGATCTGGAGGTTACTTTGTGAGACAAGAATACTTGGTTCAGGGTATGACCTGCGCTTCTTGTGCGAGAAATATTGAGGCGTCCCTCAGGCGAATGCCTGAGATTGAAAGCGCCAAAGTTAATTTTGTGACCAATCGGGCGACACTTATTATCAAGGAAGGCTTGGGGAGTATTGAAGCGACTCTCATCGCCGTCCGCAAGACAGCGAAGGACATCGGATACGAATTCATCGAAATAAAAAGTGGCCAATCGCCAATCTCCGCAGAAATTTCAGATCGTGCAGATCCTATCGACCTCAGAGAAGCTTATGATCAATCAGAAGAAGACAAAAATTTGCGAATTCGCATGATTGTGGCGGGGAATTTTGACCATTCCACTTTTTTTATTGGGAATGGATTTGGTTCCTTTTGCTCGTGAATGGTCGACTTTTGTTAATCACATGATGCAGTTAATGTGCGTTCTTCCCATATTGTTTTGGTCTGGGAAGAGATTTATCTTTGGTCTGTTCCTCACTCTGAGAACGGGTCATGCCAACATGAATACTTTGGTGGGACTGGGAACCCTCTCGGCCTTTGTATATAGTCTCGTTCTAACTCTTAGCCCCAATCTCTTTAGATATGAGGGACTTTCTGCACGTGTATTACGAGTCTGTTGGATTCATCGTGCTATTTATTTTATTCGGCCAATTTCTTGAAAACAGAGCCAAACTGAAGACTTCAATGGCCGTACGTGGTTTATTTGAGCTGAAGAGCAAAGAAGCTCTGGTGGTTGTCAATGGTGAGTTTACAAGGGTTGCAATTGAGAATGTTGTCGTTGGTGATACTGTTTCGGTTCGTCCGGGAGAACGAATTCCTGTTGATGGCACGGTGTTAGAAGGTAATTCGCTCGTCGACGAGTCCATGGTGACAGGAGAGCCAATTCCGGTAGAGAAAAGGTCTGGTTCTGAGGTCATTGGTGGGACGCTCAATCAAAGGGCGCTTTTCAAATGAGAGCTTGCAAGGTTGGGAGCGAAACTTTCCTTTCTCAAATTATTAGATTGGTTCAAGATGCTCAAAATTCGAAGGCTCCCATCGAGCGGTTTGCGGATCGAGTGAGTTCAATTTTTGTCCCCACTGTTTTCATTTTGGCTTGTTTGAGTTTTAGCATCTGGTTGTTCGTAGGGCCCGAGCCTCGATTGACTTACGGTCTTGTTGCCTTTGTTTCTGTGCTCATCATTGCATGTCCCTGCGCCCTGGGATTAGCGACACCCACGGCAATCATCGTCGGAATCGGTCGAGGAGCTCAGCGAGGAATTTTGTTTCGCAGTGCTGAGGCAATAGAGGTGGGTGAAAAGATAACAGCGATCATTTTGGAGAAAACAGGAACAATCACGGAGGGTCATCCAAAAGTCCTTGTGACAAAATATTGAACAATGATGGGGTCGTTGGAAAAAGAAATTTACAACTGGCTCTTGAGCCTGGAGAGTCGATCTGAGCACCCACTGGGTCAAGCGATTTCAGAATTTGCAAAAGATAATGGTGGCATGAACGTGGAAGTGGAGAGCTTTCAGTCCTTAACAGGTTTAGGCATCATAGGGCTTGCAGAAAAAAAGAGAATATTGGTGGGCAATCAAAAATTGATGCTCAATGAATCCGTCCAACTCAACGAAGAAGTGATGAGAACTCTGGAGGAATGGGGCTCACTGGGTCATACTCCTGTGTTTGTGGCGGTAGAAGCTTGTCTTGTCATGATGATAGCAGTGGCTGATCCGATAAAGAGAGGGCTCCTGGGGTTGTACGTGAACTTGGAGAAATGGGTATTGAAGTTTGGATGATGACAGGGGATTCGCAAAGGGCCGCAGAAAGTGTGGCGAACCAAATTGGGATCATGAAATTTGCAGGAGAAGTCTTGCCAGGGACAAACTTATGAAGGTCAAGGAATTGCAATCGGCAGGTCACAGGTGGCAATGGCTGGGGATGGTATCAATGATGCACCTGCCCTGGCTCAATCTGATTTAGGTATTGCCATGAGCACTGGAACGGATATCGCAATTGAATCTGCTGACATGACTCTGATTAATGGCGATTTGGAGCTTTGCCGATCGCTTTGAAAATCTCCAGGGCACCATGAAGGTTGTTCGTCAGAATCTATTTCTATCATTTGTCTACAATGGTCTTGGAATTCCATTGGCGGCGGGGGTCTTGTTTCCGATAACAGGGACCCTGCTCCCTCCTGTTTTTGCTGCATTAGCTATGGCCTTGAGCAGTATCTCTGTAGTACTCAATAGCCTTCGATTGAAAAGTAAAAATCTTGGAGGCATATAATGGAAAAAAAGGAACTTCTCACACGAGTCATCTCAATCGCCTGAAGCGCCTTGAAGGACAAATTCGTGGGATCGCCAAGATGATTGAAGAGAAGCGCTACTGCATGGAAATTTTGACTCAAATCAAAGCGGTGCGTTCGGCATTGGGTTCTTTGGAAGAGAAAATCATTGAACAGCACATTGATCATTGTGTCAGGAAGGCGATTGGATCGAATGATAAAAATGAAAAGGGCTTGGTGATCAAAGAAATCATGGAGTTGCTGGAGTCTGCGCGAGCAAGATAGGTGAGTTCTAACATCCTGTCCCAACAGGAGGAGGTTCCTGTTCTATGCAGCGTGGACTTGTTGGTGGACAGGTCAGTCGGAGGTGAAAATGATCGTGGTGGTTTTTCAGGGGGCGCAAGCTTCCGAGAACTGCAGCCACCTTTTGATCTGAGTCTTGATTTTTCCATTTTAGGCAAAAATGCTTTTGATGACCTCGTCGACAAATATTCGATCTCACTCGACCCGTCTGAATAAGGCGGCTAAAGACTTCTCCGTTTCGATCTGAGTCAAAAGTTTAGGGAGTTTTCCTCTCGGGGCAAAATCTTCATCAAATCCAAGATCGTTATCGGGATTCTGTTCTTTGTGATTGTGGCGATAGTAGGCAATATCGACATCAAGACCGTTTTGATGACTCCCGTGGCGCCCCAGGGGGCCTCCACCTGCTCCGCTGATATCGCCAATCTGAAGTCGCTCCCCATTTGGAAAGTCCAGAGAGATGCTTTTTGCAATATCGGCAAGTATTTTAACCAAGTCATCAGTTGCGTAGGCTCGATTTCTGCCCTGCATGATTTTCAAGAGGCCCTGGGACTCCGAGGGGAGACTATTGGAATTAATAAGATCACCACGCGAGAAGAATCCGATGGCCTGTTCAATTCCAGGTAACTGACATTTCTCAACAGGACCTTTTTCTATTCCGATCAGCTCATTTAACTCCGCAGGCGTGAGTTGATCCTTTCGTCCCCATTCCGTTGCTTCGGTTGCCACTGAAAAAGAAGGACTAACAAAATACCTAGCTTTTTTGCACTCATAACAATATCAGATTCTAACAAGCTCGAGTGAGCAAGCAGATTCGATCCATTTTGAGACGAACCCCTACCTTCGTTAACCCGACCCACAAACGTCCGATAGAGAAAAACTGACGGAAATCGGAAGTTCGTGATTTTCAATGCTCATTCAGTGCTCTATTTGAAAATATCTCGGAAAAGTGTGAGAGAACGAATTTTTCTGTTTTCTCATTTTCTGTCTGCCGGAGAATTTCTCTTAACGAAAGCCAGTTTGGCCAGGTCCTCCATTGCAAGCGCATCCTCGGTTATCCATAATATAGGAAATATGGGACTGATCAAATCAGCTGTGAAAGACGAGTCAGCGACGAATTTTATCAAACGATTGCTCCCTCAAGAAAGCATCAATCGATCACGTTTGATGGAGTACTCATTACTGCAAAAGGAATTGAAGCTCCTCATCAATTGAAATCAGAGGTAGAGGAAGCCGCCATTGAAGTTCATTGGAAGCTGACCAATAGTAAGGAAGCGCAAGAATATGTTGATTCAATTCCAGATTCAAAACTTGGATTTGGGGCTATTTTTAGTTAACGAGGAGAAATTCCTTTTTGACGCCAACGGCGGAATAGCCTCTGATCTTGGTGCAGTAGAGAAATCTTGAGCCTCAAAGTAGCCAGGCATAGTGAAAATAGCGGACTCGCGAAGGCCTACGTACCGATCCCTACCCTGCGAGAAAGGGAATTTCTTCTCTGTCATGTATTCTCTTTATTTTTCTCAGCCTCATAGTCGCTGTCTTGAGCAAATTGATGTTGTCCCAACACTTAAAGCTAACCAGGTAAAATTGCTGGATATCCCACGCTGCGAAAAGGGAAAGCTTGAGGTTATCGTTCCAGAGAGATAAAATCATCCCCGACTGGAGATTAAATTGGATAGATGGAGTTTACTGATCAATTGCTGCGGTTGAATTTTCGGAATAGAAGGGGTTCTCAGAAGTATGACTTGAATTTGATTCCTGGGGTCTAAAGAATATTCTCGTTAAGGATTCATCTGGAAGGCATCAGATTTTCACGACTCAGTTTGGCTGGATCAACATGGTAACTCTGAGATGCTCATAGGATCAGAACACGATATGATCTACTAAATAAGCTACGCAATGCCGGGAGCGAATGGGGACTCACCTGCGTCAATGGCTGTCTCAGAAATCATAGCTCATTTAGCTCAGCCAAGAAAGCATTGCTCGCCAAGAGCCAAAAGTTCGAAGGCCGGCTTCGGCAGAAGAAAAATCATACATTAATGTTCGATTTTCAATAATGACGATCTCTCATCGCCGTGGTGCTGTGTCTCTTTCCGCCAAATCCTGGAACGAATTCAACTTTGAAAGTTGCTCTTTTCGGTGCCCGCTCGAGAGATCCGGTAGCAGCGTAAGTAGACAAAACGCGAGGGACGTCCGCAAATTGGATAAAAAAACTGATCAAGTTACTTTCATTCCAGGCTCTGGACTCGTTTGAGATGAAAGCATCGTAAAATTCCGTGCACCCGAAATGGTGGATGTTCACATGGCTTGAGCGTCTAGTAGACATCCAGAGTTTTCTCTGCTGCCACGACTTGCTAATTGATTCCGGACAGCGGTTTGAGTCAGGGTTATCGCGACTCACCGATCCTAATATAACATCGAACTTAAATGGTCGAAAGTCCGGTTTGCAGAATGGGGTTTCATCGAGCCAGCTGATGAAGTAGCGGCGAAAATCGCACTTTCGTAACTGAGCAGGCGCCAGGGTGGTTCGGATAATTTTTAAGTGTAAAGGCTGCGGAGAGAAGTTCATTGTAACCAAGTCTAGCCCTACTGGCTTGAGCGAGTTTCTGGCTCTTGCCATTCGAAGGCCCTTTGAAGGTGGGAAGGTAAATATATATAGTTTCAGAAAAAGCTCATAAGATTATGCATGGATTCTCCAAGACCCGATGAATCCCTTAGTCTGCTGAGGTCGGACTGCCATCTTGGGTGATTTCAATCTGAAACGGATTGTTCAGATCATTCATCTCCCAATGGCATTGCCAAACTCCAATATTTTGTAAGTATCACATATGTCATTAGCTTCACCTAGCAAGGTTTGCCCTATCATGCGATCAGCCAATTTTACCGTCATCGTTTGGTGGAAAAGTTTATGAATTCCCGTCAGCATTTCTGAAACTGCCCAAACCGCGAGGG
>JADJVA010000003.1 GCA_016716765.1 Bdellovibrionales bacterium
AGATTGGCCGACAAATGAATTCCAGTCACTGGCACTTGTTGTTGGAGGGTTGCTTCCCTTCCGGGTTCGCATGGGTCAAGTTTCCATCTAGGGCCAACTGATGGTCAACGGCCAATTCCGCGCGATCGAAGTTCATCCCATTGACTGTTCGGTTTGTTGGATAAGACTTCGTCCTGCAAAAGCACTTGTGTTACGTCCTTCCACCCAGGTTTAAATCAACATCCTGAGTAGTTTGTTCTCTTGTGCTATCAAGTACTTCGACATATTCAGGGTGTTCGTTTGCGATTGTTCGATATCCTCTTACAGCCTGATCGCCAATGAGAACTTGTCCCTATCGAGTCAGTTTCTAAAGCCGCCTCTGCGACCTTGGGGATTCCTGCGTTCGCTGAGGAATAGATCAAAGCACTTAGCCCAGAAGCACCATCCTGTTTGTCAAAATTAAAATGAGTTCAGCCAAAATACGTCCATACAAAAGTGAGCCTTGGCAAGTCAGAATTAATAACCCAGAGCGGATTTCCTGTGTAAAACAAAGAGATCCAATTAATAACCCATCATTGCATTTTCAGTTGAATGATATTAAGAGCCCAGTCTTTGCATGAATACCTTTCACTTGATTATTAAGGTTGGTGCGATGAGGCTCTGACATCCTGCTGAGGCGACGCTTCAAGGATATGCTCTGAGATTTTCTGAGATTAAATCTCTCATACGATCTAGCATCAGCGGTTGCTCCAAATTTGCTCGTACAAGATCCGGATTTGAGGATTGATATAACTATAAAGATTGTCTGGCAACGCTCCTTCTGTGTATTCTTGCATCTTTAGCCACATTAGCTTTTTTTGTAAGCTTCCATTGCAAGTCTGTATTTTTCAATATTCTGAGCAAAATCTCTTTTCCCATTAAGGTACTTTTGCTTGTTTCCTTTGTTCCTATTTCTCGCACTCTTTTCGAAGACTTCGAGGCGGAACGAGAAACTGTTATTTTTGTGGGTTTATCTGGTTTAGTGGGTTTGACGCTTGGCTTGGGTGAAATGGGAGGTAGAGAAACTGTTGAGCCAATAATCGCCATTGCGGCTGTTGATCTTTGAGAGCCTCTCTGAGGAGAGTTCCTATACAAACCGGTCACCCTATTTGGCGAGCCCTTCAACCCAACTTTTGAGAAAATTCTTTGTTTATCAATATGCCGAATTGACAAACCAGTCCGTCCACAAAGCCTAAATAAGACGATCGATTTTGTGGGAGATCTGTCCCCGTTAAATTTAAGTAATCGATAAGTATTTCCTGATTGTTTCTGACTCTCTCCCGCATTGCTTGAAAAGTTGAATTATTCGCTTGGGCATTAGCCTCATTGAGAAGACGTCTGGCAAATTGAAGCTCTCGATATATGAACCGCTTAAGCCTTGAATCGTTCCATTTGTTATGCCATGATCTGTCCTGAGAACAATTGGATCGTTAGGGACATCTAAATGAAAGGATTCAATCAACTTCCATACTCACGAACTATTTTTTGAGTCTCTTTTAGCAGTTCTTGAGACAAGATTTCAAAATCTGCTGTTAGGGTGACTCTGTCTTTTTTTAATATTATCTCTTGCAGAAATTCCTCCGCAAGCATCTTAAGATATTGGTTTCTGATGTCAGTCGGTATTTGGGCCTGAATTTCTGTAATTAATGTCTCAGGCGATTTTATTTGAGTCAAATTCATTTCTCAGCCTATCAAGTTCGGCATTGAACTCAATCCCAGCTTTGCGCGCTGAAATGCTTCCAGTTAAAAGAGCCCCAAGCCAGCTTCGAACTGGTCGTTTTTCAAGCTGATAGGGCCCGAGAGGGAGATTCTTGGCAGGGGTGTTCAACTCTGATATGCAGCGTTTACTTAGATCTATTGCTATGGCTTGCGAGGGGTTCCAAAAAGACAGCATAAAAATTAGGAAAAAAGACCACTTAAACCTTTTCAGACGTGAGATCAACATAGTTTACTTCCTCTCAGAGACCTATTTCAAGACGCTGTACGATGTATCTGAAAGTAAGTCATCTGCGTTTCCTTTGACCGCTCACAAAGATGAAAAACTGTTTCAAATCTTTCAAAGATTTGAAAAAGATCATATCTACTAAGAGAAGGACCTTTTCATTCTGCCTGGAACGAGTTCACTGTCTCTTTTCACAGCCAATCAAGCGACCTTGAAGGCACATGATCCGGTAGCGGCGGCTGATTCTTTTCAAAGATATTTTCGTGAGCCCGCCAATCTCAGGGTTTCATTTCAATTGATTTGTTGACGCTGGATTTCGCGAAGGGTCACCTGTATTTTTGCCTCCCGAGCGAATATTGTTTCAGATCGAATTTATCAAAGGGATTGTCACTTCGTTTTCCGTTTTCAAGAACACCACTAAAGCTGGAATATCCTCACAAGATTCAGCTGGAAGAGGACTAGCTGAATATCCTCCTCCTCCTCCCACGCCCTTTAAAATATCCGTTTCATAGCCGGGGCCTCCGTAACCGCCCCCTCCTCCAGAGTACGGCATCGAACCACCGCCGCCACCACCACCACCACCCGCAAAGCCCCCACCGTTATTTGGAATGGCATTGGCCCTTGCCTCTTCTCCCAATCCTTCACCAAAGATTGGAGCCTGTGATTGTGCATTGGTATCAGGCACACTAAGGTCACTGCCATCAACGGCTCTGGTTCCAAATCCTGTGTTCTGAAATGAGCTTCCACTGCCAGAGCCACTCCCAGTCGAGGCACTGCCTCGCCCAATCCTGAACAAGGGGATCGGATTGAGCATTGGGTCCTCTGCAATTCACACAAATGGGATTTGAAGCGTTGACGGGATCGTTGCAGTCTCCGTTAAAAACAGGTTGTTGATCGACCTCAGGAAATCCGGTGGCTTGAGTCATGGCAGCTTTTTGGCAGAGATCGGCAAAGCTGCTTGCTGCAGCTGACTGAGCGGCCTGGCTGCCCATGGCCGAGACATTTGCGTTGTATCCTGTGCATCGAGTGCCTCTTCCTTCTGCATTGGCCTGAGTCGCACGATAGTCGCTCACCCAAGTGGTGGGGCAGCGTGGGCCTTTGCCTCCATTGGCACTCCAAACGGTGTCGAGGTTTGAACACTCTGTCAGCACTCTTCGATATTTGTTCACAACTTCGGTGCATTTGTCTTCACAAGAGCCCTTGTCAGTGAAGCACTTGCTACCAAGAGCTGTGTTGGCACCCGCACCACCCAATGCCACGATCTTCATAAATTCGCAGCTCTTGGCAATTCCTGCCGAATCTCCACCTGAAGCTCCACCCATAGCAATCATTCCAGTCGCTCCAACCAAGAGTGTTCCCATCGCCGTCATCGAACTGGCACTAGGTCCATCAAGGCCAGACACACACTTGACGGGATCGGTGCAACAAGTGAAGGCTTTCTTATGCGCTTGTTCGCAAAGAGCTCGATCGCCCTCTACCTCTGGAGGTTGGGGAAATCCCTGCGGGAGATCTCCGGCTCCACCTGTGGCTTGATCTCCTCCGTTGCCTTCGTTTGCAGAGGCCACGGGCTTTCCATCAGCTCCGCATTTGGGAAGACCGCTGTCCTTTTGTGCAGACTTTGTCCAGCAAGAGGGACTCCCGTTGGCATCGCACATCGGCTGTCCCGCCACTTGTCCCATATCTTCACTCCAACAAGAAGTGCTCTCTCCTGTGTAGGACTCTTCTCCCGCCTGCTTTTTCTTTTTATCGTTTTGTGCGGAAGTTGAAGAACCGGCTTCATCGCCACTATCTGCGGCGCCCCCCTTGCCTGAGGAATCCGTTTTTTTTGGGGTGGTTCTGGGGTTGCGTTTGTCACTGCCACCACCGCCACCGGCAGGTGGTTGGACGAGGGGATCCGAGGGGCAAGAGGAGTCGCCAGGGTTACAGCTGTCAATTTGTGGCGATTCTGTGACCTCTTCTCTTGGTGGCGACTTAGCCTCCGGGGCTGAGGCAACGGGTCCACATCCTCCCGAGTTCATGAAAGGGATCCAGTTAATTGGGCAGTTGGCGAACATTGAGGGATTACTTTCACAAGGAAGTATATAGGCGCGATAGTATGTGAGCGATTTATCGCAAAGGGGAAATCGTCCCTTACCATCTATGGCCCGAGTGCAGCCAAACGTATCTTGTCTATATCCCATGGGGCAGGAAAGGCCGAGGGCTCCTGCTGACCAAGACACAAAGGCAAAGATAAGGCACAACTTCAGAGGAGAATAGGTAAGTGTTACCACACAGATCCCTTCAGCGAAAAGTAAAGAGTGGTGCCCTGGCCATCACGTGCCAATCCCCCACCAAATCCTTTTAACTGTATCTTATCGGTATTATGCTTGTGTCACTTTAGGACTTTAGTCGAAATAAGATAGTCAATTATTCCAATGGGCTACGTTGGACTCCACCCGATTCAATTCAGATCAGGGGAGAAGAGTGTGAAGAGAGTCTCATTTTATCTGCGAGGGAGGAGAGGCTGAGCTCATGACGCCGTTACGGAGCGCCTCGATTCACAAATCTCATAAAGGCCCCATAAAAAGACTCAGCCTTCACGGCAAAGTTAATGCCGCCGGATCCACTTTTGGCAGGAGGGGAGGGAGCGTTCCTTCTTGGAGGAGCGGCTTGTTCCCCGCCGCTCTCCGGTCGGTTATTTTTAATCCATCCTCTGTGAACGGCCGCAAAATAGGGCTGGCCGTTTTCATCTCGAAGGGCAACTGCCTGGCCGGAAGAACCCGGTATTGTATCACCGTTGTGTAACCAAAATTTTCCTGGATTCACATTAATAGTGCCAACGAGATAGGGGTGATCCGATGGCATTGTGGTGAGACTAAATGGAGCGCAATTCTTCGAAAAATCGTTGGTCTCGGTGTTGTACCCAGCTGTCATAGCCGATTTTGGAACCTTGCTTTCATCAGTCAATTTGAAAGGCAAAGGCTTTATCTGATATTCCTTGGGGACGGGCAGTCCATCCACGTCCTTACCTACTTCTTCTTCCAACCTAAGAAAAGCGTAGTCCAGGTCAGGGTATCGGTCTGGATTTGTGGTTCCAAATTCATAGTCTTTTACTTTATATCTCTTAAATACATACTCGTTGGTCCTTGGACTCCATACCCTTACAATAAAAACGAACCCTTTCCGCGGATCAGTCATGAGTTCGTTGTTATCTCCATATTGAAACACATGGGCACTTGTAACAACGATATCAGTGGTATCCCCAACCAAATGGCCAGAACCGGCACATCTATTCTTTGACTTCGAATTACAGGTCGAGTCCAAATCAGCGACCTTTCCGGTGCCGTATAGCGCCCGATCTGTATCAGTTGCACCAGGCCCATACTTTAATGGACAGCGACTATCTTTTCCAATAATCGCTGTTTTGATGAACTGACCCATTTGCCCAAGTTGGCGGGCGTTCTTGGCAAGGCCACTGCTATTTTCGCAATCCTGACCAAAGCTACCGTCAAGTCCACCTATTTCTATCTGTCCGGCAGAGCGTCCGGAGTACCCATCTTCAACAAATCCCGTGCGCTTTTTGTTTGGATCGCCACCAAAAGGTAGATAGGAGTTTGTATTTGGATCATAGATGTAATCTCCTGGTGGCAGACCCGGATTTGATTTATTTGACTGAGCTGAAGAGGAGACCGGAGGAGCGAGGAGTAAAACCGCATAGGCGAGAAGGCGAGCTAAAAAAATAGATTTTGAAATGAATTCCATAACAGCCACACCTCACTCGACTCTTAATTACTGCCTTAATTCCTTTTGATAAAGCAGCTACGAGACAATTTCAATGCTAAAAATATGCCATTCGTTATGATGACGTCAAAATATCCCAAGAAGCCCGGCCTCTGGTCGTTTTAAGCGCCAGAACGAAATGGGTGCTATCCCCGAGGAATGTACAAGCCTTAGACAGGTACCTGTTTGAGCGCCATTTGGGCCTTCTTGGGTCAGCTTGGGTCAGAACTGGGTCCCATCTGGCAAGGTGATTGCGCAAATAAATCAATGAGTCTGTAAAGTCTGCAAGAGATTTGAAACGGAAAGCGAGTCCGATGTTCAACGGATTTCAACGCCGATCGCGGATCGACAGGAAGAACTTTTGCGCAAGCCTAGAGAATTAAGGACATTTTTCACTACTTTCTTAGCTGAGCGAACGGCGCCATTAACATATCCCTGCGAAAGATCGTCATACTCTTCTCCGATTCTAAAAAATCGACCAGTTCGAGAAACGACATTTTTTTGGAGCATTTTCTCTCCTGGGCGAGGTGCATCTGAATAGGATGACGGCCAAGAGTAGTAACGTGCGTGAATAAAATACTGAGTTATTCCTGGAACTATTCTCTCAAGTTCAAGGAGGATCCGTTTTGACAATAAGAGTATTTCATCATCTGAATTTGTGTCGAGAATTTTGTCCGAAAAATAAAGGGTTAGACTTCCAAATGAGGTATCTTGCAAAACTGAACTATCCCACATTTGTGCAGAAAACATTTCAAGCATTCCGTTACCAGAAATGTTGTAGTCTTCCCAAATTCGTTTTGAGAAATAAAGAATGAGTTTGCCGTTGCTAGCAAATTGTTTTGCCTTTTCCACCTTTATCCCGTTGAACGAATCACCATGTAGATTTATGTTAACAAACTGAAATGACGGGACTGACGATACTAAGATTTTAGTTTGGATGTCTTTTATTATTCCGCCGTTCTCGTATCGAACCAAAAAACTCCCATCGCTGTTTTCCGTAATGTCCGTAACCTGGTGGTTAAGCCGAATCTGCTTTCCCAAGCGATCTGAGAGTCGATCAATAAAAATCTGTGTTCCGCCCTTTACAATATACCTTTCATCGTTCTGGGGAAGGAGTCCAATCCTTTTGCCTTCCATATCAATGTGAATCACTTCGGAAAGAATCGCACCTGAGAGCTGTGAAAGCGGGAGACCGTATTCAGATAACAGAAAAGTTTCGATGAGCCCTTTCAAAAGCGGTGCGTTCTCAATTAGAAGGAGAACGCTAGCCGCGCTCTTCTCGTCTAACTCACGGTGTTCGTGCAAGCTACTCTGGGCTGCAGAGATTATTTGCTGTATCTTGCTGAGTGCATTCAACTCAGTATTAAATATTTCTTTTGTCAAATCCGCCCAATTGTAGAACTGACCCTTTATTTCAAAAATATCGAGGCCATTTCTTGGCCGTTCCACAAGCTCACAGCCCAGCCCCTTTATGAGGCCAATGGCGTCGCAATGAGTACTATCTATCAACTCGGCACCCGCATTTGAAATAATATTTAAACCAAATGGGAACGGGTCAGTTCTAATTCTTCCACCAACGCGAGAGGAGGCTTCCAAAACAGTGTAGGAAATATTTTCTTCGCTAAATTCCTTGGCTGCGGTCAAACCTGATGCTCCAGCTCCAATAATCACAACATCCACTCTTTCAGTAGGTTCAGCCGAAGTCTCGAAAGATAGATGCACTATGATATGAAAGAATAAAATCCACGCAAAGAGGACACTTGCCCTATTCATGTTCCCCACCCCTAGCGACGAGCCCGCCGTCCGACATATTTCAACAATTTTCAACAATTTAAAATCTATTGTTTGCTTCGACTTTCTGATGATACCCACTTTTGAGCAAACCATACGTGGACATTGTAATTATTAACTCAAAGAAAATAATAATTTTGGCTATCGAAGCACCGATAATGTCCTGCATTAGTATGTAAGGGCTGGTTTTGGGCTTGGCTTGCCGTCGTCGGTGAACAAGAAAGACTGCGACTCGCGCGAAGGCGATAGCTGGTAGGGCCCCGTAGAGCGGCGGAACCCAACGGCAAATCGCACGGGAAAAATGTATATTGGGTTTTTGGCTAAGTGAGACATAAACACACAAGTTGACCAAAGAACAATCTGCTCCCCATAATACTCCCAAAATGAGAGAGGTGTTTATGGGAGAAGATATCAAAGCTGAACTTGAGCGATTACGAGCAGAAAATGCAGTGCTAAAAAAGACCAAGCCTGCGGCAGGCACCTTGTCCATGAAGGTGAGCGAAAAAGGTGCGCTTTCAATTTATGGCATGGGCCGGTTTCCAGTGACTTTATACAAAGAGCAATGGCTTAAGCTTTTGGGAATTTCTGATGAGATCAAGAAGTTTATCAGTGAGAATGATCATTTGCTGAAAGCCAAGGATTAGATTTGTAGGGGAGCAAGGATCTTTGAATTTAAAGGGAGGGTTTTGGCCCTCCCTTTAAGCGTCCCCATTAAAAAAGGACTTTTATTTCTGAGCGATAATACTAAAAAGCGTTGTCGGTGTCTAAATCAACAGCGGTGAAATTAAACCCAGAAAAACTTGATAGCCACGAATCAACAGACGTTCTTGATGTGCTAGAAAGTAATGTGAATTTGGTATTTGCAGAAAAATTACCAATCCCTGTATTTGAGGTGCAGTCCGCTGAATCATCAAAACCAGCTGAAGTTGCACAAGCTGTATTGGTTGTTTCAGAGTACTGCCCGCTCGTTGCCACCTCAGCTAATGTTCTGCTAGGGGTTGTTGCAAAGATTCTTGCTTTTATCCCAGAGCTCAAAGGGCCGGAAGCCGTTATGATCCGGCCATATCCATTTGATGCGCCACCAACAGTAGCTGCATCTGCCTGAATATCAGCAAACCCGTATGAGATTGAAGACACACCTTGCGGCTCGCCACCACTCGACATTGTCAAAACAGCGGAAAGACGGGTGTGCCGATTCCATCCACAGCGGCTGGCTGCACAGTCGGATCGAACCCTTTCGTCCCGTTTTTCGAATTTCAAGACTCCAGTCGATTTAGTGAGTTCACCTGCCATCGTACCGACGTCACCTGCAGAATCTCCTGCCGCAGCTCCACTCCAAGACTCGTGAGTGATAAATTCGATTTTGTCACTATCGAGATTTGCCGCAATCTTAAAGGTTAAACCAAAGGAAGAAACAGAGAATATAACTCCCTTTGCATAATGTGAGTTAAAACTAGCTGGAGAGCTCCCCACTGCCGAAAAAGTGATCGTGCCTGTTTCTCCACCAGGGCCTCCGTCAGGCCAACAGTCGGTATCGTTAAAATTTCCAGTGATCTCCTGTGTGGCTCCGCTGAACTCAATTCCACCCTTTTCAAGGGTGCAGATGAGACTTTGTACCAAATCAAATCCTCCACGAACGGTGTCTCCATCTTTGATACTGACCGCGCAATAAGTGTGAAGGTAAGGATAGAATTCATCGCTTTGCGAAAGATCCGCTCCACCCGCAGTGGCTAGGGGTTTGCCATGGCTATCACAGCGGTTGGTATTAAATTGAGTCACTGTCATCGGCCTGATCGAACCCATCAGAGCCGTGCCAGTCATTCCTGAGCCAATAGCTCCCACTCCCTTAGCCACCAAGCCGATGGCATCGGCGACTTGCGTAGCTGGAGTGCTACTCCCAGAATCACTGTCACCAGAACAGCCAATCATTGAAATGACAGATCCCAATAGGACAAAAAACATCCTTTTCTGCATAAGAATCCTCCGAATATTTTTGATAGATAAGCAGAATGCTAAATTCGAACTATAAATCTAACACGCAAAAAATTTGAAACTGCCGATAACTTGTCTATTCCTAGACTGAGGTGTCCATGAGGAAAGTATTGAAACCCTGGACAAAACGCGAGGGAACTGAAAGGTTTATTCTTTGTGAGATTTCTGCTGGAAAGGTCTTCCTAACATGATCCTAACAGATTCCTGATTTACGAAATCCCGCCTAGTTACTGTATGAAATGGACGGCCCCACAACACATAACTCCCTGAGGAGAAAAATGATGAACAAACTAGCGATTGGCCTAACGGTCTTGATCACGATGATGAGCGGAAGTGCCTTTGCCGCTTGCCCAACAGGAACAATTCCTCGCAGTGATACAGTCGAAGGCAGGCCGGTGTGCACAGTGAAGGGGAGTTATCTCAATACGACTCTCGCTTTGAACACAGGAAATGCCTATGTTTTGGAGGGCGATGTTCGAATTGGTGCTGACAACACTCAATCATCAACGCTCACACTAGAGCCAGGCGTCACTGTTTATGGTGCTCCGGGTGCGTACTTGGTAGTTATGCGAGGATCAAAGATTTTCGCAAACGGGACAAAAGGAAAACCGGTCGTTTTCACTTCGCTTCAACGAGACAACTTGCGCCCCGGTCTGTGGAGCGGAGTTGTATTGAACGGGAATGCACGCATCAATAATTGCAAAGCTGGTGAACCAATTTGTGAAAGCATTTCTGAGGGTATTAAAAACAATCCGCCAAAATTTGGTGGAAATGATGATAACGATAGCTCTGGTAGTCTAAAATATGTTCGTGTTGAGTATGCTGGATATGAACTAGCGAAGGATAACGAGCTCAATGGCATCACGTTTAATGGCGTTGGGTCTGGTACAGAGGTTGACTATCTCCAGGTCCACCGCAGTGCTGATGATGGAATTGAGTTTTTTTGGAGGTAACGTCAACCTCAAGCATGTGCTCTTGACCGACAACGACGATGATGGATTTGATTGGGACATGGGTTATCGGGGGAAAGCTCAATTTGTATTTATTGAGCTAGAGACTGGAACGGAAGACAGCCGAGGTATTGAAGCGGACAATTTAAAATCTCCTATGGATGCCCAGCCTCGTTCCAATCCCATTCTTAGCAATATCACTATAGTCGCTCGAGGTGCGAATGCTCGCTTGTTTGACGGTATTATGCTTCGCCGTGGAACAGGAGGAGAAATCCACAACGCTATCGTGACCGGTGACTTCAAGGTATCCTGCATTAATATTGATGATGATGAAACTTTCCGCAATGCGGGTGTAATTACTGGCAAGGGTGTTGCCCAATCTGGCTTGAAGATGGTCAACTCCATTGTCAACTGTGCCGCTGGTGTTAACTTTGAAGAAAAATCGAGTGATCCATTTTCGGTGAGTGCCTGGTTTCAAGGTGAAAACAAAGTAAATAATAGAACAGTTGATCCAGTTCTCAAAGGACGCCTCCCGGCTGAAGATAGTCCGGCTGTGGGGGCAGGGGTAACTCCTTCTCTGTCAGGCCCTTGGCAATTTACTCCGGTAGACTACATTGGCGCTCTAAGTCCATATGAAGATGAAGATTGGACTCTTGGTTGGACGGTTCGACAATAAGAATAAAAAAATTAATAAGAGTGGCGTACCACCTTGAACTAAACATTTGCACATTACTTCTGGTCCTTATTTTAGGGGAGGCGAGCCTCTCCTTGGCATTTTCTCAAGATTCAAATCGATCTTCTGTTAAAATAAGCGATCAAGAGAGCTTAAAAGAAGCCCAGGGTAGGGTTCTCATTCTTGCGTTTCGAAATGGCGAGCCTTCTGGCGGAGTTAAATTTGAACACAGCTCGGGCACATATTTATCAGCATTCGATGGCTCGCTGATGATCGATCTACCACCAGGTGGCCATTCCTTCTACATCCCTGAATTGGAGCGCAAACTTGCAATTCAAGTGAATTCGGGAGAAGAGACTCAAGTGATCGTGAGCCTTCTTCATCAGCGGCAGAAATCTGAAGTGTCGGTGAAAGTTCCAACGGGAGCTTCCTCGGAGGGCTTGAAGAGTGGTGAGAGCGGGTCACTTCTACAGGTTAAGGTCGTCGATGAAAGCTCACGCCGTCCTCTCTCGGGTGGCCTTGTTATATTCTCGGGATATGAAGATACCTTGACCACAAATTCTGAGGGGCAGGTTGAGTTCAGACTGTCAGACGGTGAATACTCCTTGTCAATTTTTCATCCAAAATATCAAACGAAAACGCTGTCTGGAGTGAAGGTAGGCCCCGATACCAATAAGCCCTTGGTTATTTCGCTCACTCCAGCAATCAACGAGCTGGAGGAAGTCACGATCCTCGCTCCGAAGATCAGGGGCAGTGTTTCGGCACTCATTGAAGTGCGGAGGCAGAGTTCGTCTGTGACGGACGTGATGGGCTCAGAGCAAATGAGTCGACAAGGCGATAGCGATGCTGCGAGCTCACTTCGACGAATGACTGGATTGACTTTGAAGGACGGGAAGTATGTTTACGTTCGAGGATTGGGTGAGCGATATTCGGGCGTACAGCTAAATCAATTTAGTCTTCCGAGCCCAGAGCCAAATCGACGTGTGGTACCCCTTGATTTGTTTCCAACGGCTATACTCGAAAGTGTTCTTGTGCAAAAAGTTATTCGCCCGATCTGCCTGGAGAATTTGGAGGTGGGGTCATTCAGCTACAATCCCGGACACTACCCGAAAAATTTTCTCTTAAGTTTACCTTGAGTTCCAATCAAGAGTCCGCAGATCAGAGACTCTCTTCACGAGGGGGCGGCTTAGATTGGGCCGGAATTGACAATGGGACTCGAAAAATGCCGGCGGCCATTCGGGGAGCTCTGAAATCGGGCAAAAAACTTGTCTTGCAACAGCCGGGTTCGAGTGAAGGGATCTCAGAAGCGGAGCTCGTTCAGTTAGGTCGTTCTCTGCCACCCAATTATGCTACAAATCGAACATCAGAAGGAACTCCTCCAGGCTTTTCCCTAGCGATTGCGGATCGATTTCGAATTGGGGCCGCGAGATCTGGAATTGCGGGTTCGATTCTCTACGGCCAGAATGCGGATCGCGGAGAACGCTTCAGTCGTGGATTGAACGCAATGAGTCCGGGTCGATACTCCACCGATTATAATCGCAATTCAGAGTATGCCGAAATTGAAACTCGGTTAGCTGGACAAGTGGATTTTGGCCTTGAATTAAATCAAAGCAATACGCTGAGTTTGAGTTCGATGCTTCTGCGGCACACAACAGACTTCACGCAACAAGATCTGAAACAGGATCCAAACTCAACGTCCTCCATCGAATCGACAACATTGGATTGGGTCGAGCGACAGCTTTGGACGAATCATCTCAAAGGAAAGCACAAATTAGGCACCTCTTTTGGTCAGGATATCGAGGGAAGTTGGAGAATTGGTCAGGCGGATGCGATTCGAGATAATCCAGATCGAAGGGAGTACGCGTTTGAGCGGACTCCTACTTCCTATCAAATGAGAGGTGATAGCGGAGGCAACAGGCGGACATACTCTCTTTTGACGGATCGTTCCCAAGAAGTCGCTGCTGATTTAGTCTTACCATTGGGTTCCCAGAGGGATAGGCTCAAACTAAAATTTGGTGCGAGCGAAATCAAAAGAGGACGCCGTTCTGAGGTATTTCGACTCTTCTTTTCTGGGGACACATCTGGAGATCCCATCGAAAGTCAGCTGAGTCTCGCGAATATTGGACCAGGCGGCTTTCAATTGCAAAATCTCACAGATGCAGCTGATAGTTACCGAGGTGACCAAAGTATCGTCTCGCAGTATGCGATGGCAGATTTCGGTCCATTTGCGAATTGGAAAATTCTGGCGGGCTATCGTTGGGAACGTTCTGTTCAAACTGTAAATACCTTTCGCTACTTTGAACCCGAGAATCCATTCTCGCAATCTAGACTGGAAATGAAAGATGTTCTTCCCTCCTTTGCTGTATTGTGGAAGCCAAATCAACAGTGGCGCGCTCGTCTGGCATACAGTGAGACTCTGGCGCGCCCGGACTTTCGAGAGCTTTCTGAGGTTGGATTTATAGATGATGAAACCGGATACGAGGTCCGTGGAAATTCCTCTCTGAGGGGTACTATCATTCAAAATATTGATCATCGTTGGGAGTATTATTGGTCTCCAGATGAATATGCATCATCTGGATTCTTTTTAAGAAATTCAGAGATCCGATAGAGGTGATGTTTGTTCCAGGAGTCAATCGAATTCAAACGTTTTCCAACGCAATGGCAGCAGAAAATTTTGGTTTGGAATTGGAGTCAAGAATAGGCTTGAGAAAGCTGAACCGAATTTTCAGGCGTTGGTCAATATTGAGTAATCTCACTTTCATTCGATCTGAAATTGAATTGGACGAAAAGAGCAAAGGAATTCAAACCTCTCAGCAACGTCCATTGCAAGGTCAGGCACCCTATGTGGTGAATTTCCAATTGCAGTATGATCGGCCCTTATGGGATTTTTCCGCAACCCTCCTCTATAGCCTCGTCGGTGAACGAATTTCTGAGGTCGGTACGAACAACATTCCTGATACCTATCAGAATCCGAGTCACCAACTGGATTTCGTTGCTTCTAAGGCCATATCAAAGGTTTGGACGGTAGCCCTAAAGGCGAAGAATCTTCTGGATCCTGCAATTGAGTCGTTTCAGGATAAGGAACTCGTGCGGAAAACTCACAATGGGCGATCTATTGGCTTGAATATGACTGCGATCTTTTAAGGATAACTATGATCGGAATGATAGGAAATAAATTAAAAAGATATTTCGCGGTCATTATTCTGTCGTCTGCGACTTATGGCTGTGGCCAGCACAGCACTTCCAATCATTCATTTGTTCGATCTGGCGAGGTTTTTCAAGGGAAGAATCCCGAGACAATTGAGGAATTGATCCAAAGCTCTATTGCAAAAGACGACATCGACATGATCATTGAGCTTGCTGAGAAGGGAGCAAATCTGAATCAGCTTCTCTCTAATGGTCGCACAGCACTGATTGAGGCCACCATTCAGAATCGCCTACGCATAATGATTGAGTTGATGAAGAGAGGGGCGGATGTTGAACAGCTGAGCAGGGAAGGTAAGAAAGCCTCACAATATGCCCTTGAGATGGCCGGCATTGATTCCGATGGCAAAGTCAACGTAACGCGCACCATGGCTATTTTAGACCCGGCTTTGGCCACGTCTGAGCGAATTGCATTCATGAAGTTTTCAGGAAGAGGGAGCGCCGATCAGTTGATGCGTTTACTCAAAGAAGTTGGACTTGATCCCAACTACAGAGATGAACAAGGGAACACCCCCCTGACGTTTGCTATTCGAAAGAGAAAAACGCTTTCGGTTCAAGTTCTGGTTCATTGGGATGATTGTCCAGACGAATCTGTGAAGGCGAGTTGCCTGAATTTGACGGCGACAGATGTCAATTTTCCAGGATCAGACGGGATCAAGCCACTGACGCTAGCGAAGCAATTGGGAGCCAACGAGCTCATCCCGATTTTAATTGATGCAAAAGCAGTAGAATAAAAAGGAGAGACCAATGAAAGATCGAATATTTTCCGTTGCTCACTATGCCGACGCCGGAGTGCTGTTTCTTCTGATCGCGCTGAGTATCGCGAGTTTAATTGTGATTTTTGAACGCTATGTGCGACTAGGTCGAATAGCAAAAAGCAGCAAAAGGCAGCGAGACAAACTTGAGGAAGTCCTCGCGCGGGGAAACATGTCCGAAATTGACACACTCCAATTGGTCGATGGATCGCTTGAAGCAAGGTTAGTGAAAAGGGGAATGACGCACTTGAAGCAGAACGGCAGAAAGGGCCTTGAAGAGTCCTTTTCCACATTTGTTCAATTTGAGCAACCAAAGGTGGAGCGCTCACTGACCTTCCTTGCTACGGTCGGTTCAAATGCTCCATACATCGGACTATTCGGGACAGTGCTCGGAATCATGAAGTCCTTTAACGATTTGGCAAATGCGACCAATGCCGGTCAACAAACCGTCATGGTGGGAATCTCAGCAGCTCTTATTGCTACGGCGGCTGGCCTGATGGTAGCCATTCCGAATATCCTTGCATTTAATTACTTTCAGAAACAAGTGAAAGCAATTATTGCGGGGGCTAGAAAGTTTCAAGGATGCTCTCATTGCATACGCTAAAGTAAAGGAGCTCTGAAATGGCGAGTAAAGCCTCTTCTAATAATGAAACCATCTCGGAAATTAACGTCGTGCCATTGGTCGATATTATCCTGGTTGTTTTAATTATCTTTATGGTGACGGCTCCTGCACTCATTAAGCCAAGTGTCGCGATCGATCTCCCTGAGGCATCGAGTGGTGATGAAACAACGCCCAGCTTGTTGAATGTTGCGATCACCGCAGACGGAACAGTGATGATCAATAATCAGGAAGTAAATCAAGAAGAGGCAAAGAATTTGGCGCGCATCGAGGTGGAGAGGAATCCATCCGTAGAGGCAGTGATTGTGGCTGATAGAGAATTGGATTATGGCGTCGTTGTGCGAGTTTTGGATTGGATAAAGTCAACAGGTGTAAACAGATTCGCTGTAACCACCGACAAACCCTTAACAGAATGAGTGTGAGGAGATGAGAAAAAAAATTCTGATCGCCCTTTTCATGATGAATAACCTGGCTTTCGCTGAAACTCCAAAAATCATGAATGATTTGGTGTCGCTGCGGAGTGAAATTGAAATTCTCAGTAACGAACTGGAAGCTTCTCAAAAGGAAAAGCAGGCTGAACTTGATATGTGGATGCAGAAACGTCTGGAAATCGAGTCGAATTTGCAAAAAGAGAAGATGAGGCATGTTCAGATTGCAGAAAGAGACCTGCGACATTCCGCTCTCACCAAGGCTCATGAAAAAATAGAGCCTCAGGGGAAATCGCAATTGTTGGATGGCATTCGTGAAGCCAAAAATTGGGTAGATACTTCTCTTCCTTTTTCGAAGGAGCAGAGAAAAGCTCGACTCGAGAGCCTTGAGAGCCGTCTAGAGCGTGGGATGGAGTCACCGGAGATCCTGGGAGCCGAGCTCTGGGCGTTTTATGAAAGTGAGATTAAGTTGGGAACGCAAAATGAATTTCGTATCATAGATTTTGACTTTCCTCGAGGGCGCGAGAAAGTGGAAGCCGTGCGCTTGGGCCTTTATACAATGTTTATTAGGCAAGTCGATGGCGAGATGAAAGAGGTTGTAAGAGGGGAAAGTGGTTGGGCCACCAAGAGTCTGTCAAAGAAACAAGAGCAGGAGGTCGTCCGTCTTATGGAAGATTTGAAACAGAAAAGGAAGAGCGGAGTCTATTTCTTGCCACTTTCTGAACGGTCGGGTGCTTTATGAAAATGAGAGCTTGGCGTATTTTGATGTATTTTCTGTTTGTTCCTTTTGCTCAGGCCGAAAACCTGGATTTAGAAAAAGCGTTTCAGATTGAATACTCATATTTGATCTCTCAGAGAGAGGCTCTGTTGCGTCAGAAAAAAATGATGGAGAAGAAATTTGACGAGCGAATTGGCTTGGTGAAGAATCGGTTGGATATGGCCCAAAAGGAATTGGCCAAAATGACCGTAAAAAATGATGATGAGTTTGAGGCTTTGGCGGGATTGGATAAAAAAAGACGTGACCTCAATAGAGGAGAGACCTCGTTTGAAGCAATCTATCGAAAATCAGCAAAAGTATTAAATGAAGCTGAAAGGTCTCTTCGCTTTCAGGAAAGGCAGGAGAAGGCAGAAGTTATCGCTCCAGACGGGCCTGGCGTTGGGAGTCTGAGTCCGATTTTCTCACGATCAAAAAAGTTGTTGGAAGCTTTGGCGAGTTCAGAGAGATTCTCGGGCTACTATCTGGACGAGCAGGATACTCTTCGGAGAGGAGAGGTGACAAGACTCGGGCAGGTTACTGCCTTCTTGAGCGGACAACATGGGAATGACAATGCTAGGTCCAGCGGTAACGGTACATTGAAGGCACTCAATAGATCCACCGACAGTTTCTATCTTTTTGATAATTTATATGAGGCGGCTCAGTTTAAACTTCCGGGGACATGGGTTGAGCGTCTGGCTGACTCAGGTCCAGCCTTATTTTTGTTAATGATGTTAGGAGTGGTGGCTGGTCTGTTCTTTGTATTGGTAAAAATATAGCCGATGGGAAAGTTAGTTTGCTTTCTTATAGCCGTGGGATTTTTTGTAATGTCGCTAGGGCTTGTGTCCAATTTTTTGCACTCGATCCGGAGACAATTGCGATCGCCTGCTTCTTCGGGGGCCAAAGCCTGTTCCAATTAAGATCGCTGAAGCTAAAAGGAAGCCTTCGCTACCGCGTGAAGTGCCGAAGCCAATTTTGGAAAAATCGCTCACAGCTTTGGCACCAGAGTCATCTCGTGATTCGCTCAAAGAATTAGGAGGAGTTGGTTTCGGCGGCTCGGGAACAGGATTGGCCGTTGGCGGATCAGGAGGTTTTGGCACTGGCGTAGCTAATATTGTCAATGAACGCGGAGCGAATGACCGCTCGCCACGGGTGCTCTCTCGCAATCCTCCCGAATATCCACCTCTGGCTCGGCAAAAAGGCCTATCTGGATTTGTTGTTTAAAGATCTACGTGGATAGGAGTGGTATCGTGGAAGATGTGAAGATCGCAGAAAGTGTGCCAGGGGAATCTTTGATCAGGCCGCAATATTGGCTGTGCGCGCTTGGAAATTCGATCCTGCGATCAAAAATGGACAAGTGGTGGCTGAATGGGCCACACAGAAGGTGAAGTTCGAGTTGAATTGAGTTGACGTGAGGAAAACATGATTGAATTTCTAATAGCAATATTCCTTGGATGCAGCCCTTCCGTTGCGGCGGTAGTGGAGCCACTGTATGACGAGTTGAGCGAGCTAGATCTCGTTGAAGTTCTCATTCGAGACGATAAGTTGGATTTAGCTCAACAGGAGTTAGAGGGGAAGCCTCAATCAAGCCGCTATTGGATTCTTCGCGGCCATCTTGAAATGGCGAGGAAAAATTTTTCTCAAGGCTTGTATAGCTATCCAGAAATCTGAACCCTCTCAGTGGAGAGAAGTTTGTTCTTGGCGAGATCCTCGTATGGACTTCAAGAATATGAAGATTGTCGAGAACAGTACAGGCAAAGTGGTCATTTATGGAAGAAATCCGAAGAGGGCATCGTTGCCAAATCAAAGTGTGAGTTTCAAACTAAGTTTTGGCAAGAGGCCTTGGACTCATTGGAGCAGGGGGAGGTGGTGTTTAAATCATTTTCTCTAAAAAGAGAGCATGTGGCTCTTCTTTTAGATCTAGGTTTAAATCAGCTCGCCTTGAGACTCGCGACATCTGAACCTGGCTCTGTTCGGAGCAGTGAACTGCTCTCTTTGGCCCAACTGTTTTCAGAGAAGAAGGCAACCAAAGAAAATCTCGTCTTTGTCGAATATGCGCGTGCGATGGCCCCGAGGGATATTGAGATCCAAGCCCTGTCAGCGCAGCTTGCCTTTCAGAACGGACAGCTTCGTACCACTCTTGATAGCCTTATCCGATCGGCCGCATTGAGTCCGCGGTACCACTTTCATGTCGCAGAACTTTATCGGGAAATGGGTAAAATTGAGCAAGCCACATTTCATTCTCAGTTCATTCAAGATTCCAAAGAACGCCTTCGCTCACGCATGGCAATTTACTTAGATCAAAAAAACTACTCTCTGGTCGCTTCGATGGATTCTCTTATGGGCCGCGAGGCAGGAGTTGGTGATGATGAGGCACGATATGCGGTGGCCTATGCTCTTTTGCTCAGGGCAACTTCGACCGCTCGCTCACTTATCTGAATTCAATTCGTCAGAGCAGCTTGATCGAAAAGACCAGTCAGCTAAAAGACTTTGAAAGAGGCCCGCGATGGTTTGGATCTTTAAGGTGCAAGGGTTCTCTCGAGATCAATACAACTTGTCCTAAATATTTGATCACAGTGAGAATAACTGAGTTTCAGGAGTGAGCGAAGTCGAGCGTCTTCTTCCTGAACATTCTCAAATCCAGTGTATTTTGGTCTCGTTTTCAAATCAAAATGTTGTTGGTAAATTCTGAGCTTCACTTCCTCTGATGACTGAGTGTCGCCGAAGTCATCGTTTACCAATTTTTGAACGAGAGGATCTCTGAGATAGCTCAGCATAATTTCGGGTGTGTACTGAAAAATCCCGGACAGGCCTCTCTTTTTCGAGCGAGAAAAATCGATACCAAGAAGCGATTCGTTCCTTTTCAATCAAAAACCAATTCTTGCCATTTTGGCTTTGGTCTTGGCCTTTGCCTGCTGAATCAACGGGCACAGTCTGTTCCCTTCTAAAGAGACACTCTCCCGATCCTAAAACAGGGTACCCACTAATTTGATCGGAAAGCCACATTGTCACCAGCAACTGAGGTGAAAAACACTGGGAGATCTCGGCATAGGATAAGGCCTCGTCCCTCCAAAACTTCAGAAGATCTAAGTCGAAAAATTGAAAAGGCACACTAGCTCATTGCAAGTCAAAACAGCCCAGGAAATGTCGTGGAGATTGATCTGATCTTTATACCGGGCAACTGCTGTTTTGACGAAATTCCGCCTCCAGAAATGACCGGAGCACTGTTTCGCTGTCCACCGCGAAAATAAATCCAGATATCTCCAGTTACCTTTGCGCGAATCGTTCTCGCAGTTTCCATGCATTCATCTCGAAATGAAAGAGGATGACGACAGACTCCGTCCATATTTTACCCACCAGTTCTGTTCCGGGATTTGTCCTAAAGGCCTCGGGCCTATTATTGTAGCCAAACTTGAAATAAGGAATTGTGAGTCAACTCAGGTCCTTGATGTCCTACGACCTGCAACTCCATTAAGGACCCTCCTCTCAGCACCCAAAATGACCCACAGTGGGTCGGTTGATGAACTCGAAAATATCAATTTTCCTGTCCTTGTCTTCACTGTCGGGGTCTGTTGACAGATATATTTTCAACAAGCCCCAGCCCGTTTGCAATAGCGAAAATCGGCTAGCCTGCCACAAATCGTCAGTTGCTGATTTCGCACACAATGTATAGAGCCCGAGCCTCGTTGAGGCGTGTTCGCGCTTTCGAAAGAAATTGTATCGAGTTTTATCTTGTTTGATGGAATTTTAGTTCGAGATCAAGGGCAACGGCTAAGGAAGAGGGAACTCTTTGCTGTAATAGGTTGTTGTTATCGCTTTTCGCTAGGGCTGACGAGGGCGAAGGCTGGAGAAATCGGTATTTACTCTTAAGGACTCCATTTTGTTTGCTCGAGATAACTCCCAGCCTTCGATGATTTGGAAGCGAAAACCTTGCAGATTTCGAAATGAATGAAAAATCGGCGGCTTTAAAATACTTCCTTCTCTTGATCTGGTTGCGAAAAACGGATTGAGCGGAAGCTCTCCGAAATGCCTTTGGGCGCCCAAGTGAATTCAGTTTGGGTCTTACTGAATCGCTTTACGACAATGGGGGCCTCTCGCGCGAATCATCAGATTGCAATACTTGACAAAAATATAGGTCTGAGTTGGAGTTTGAGGACAAAAGCTAAATTGGCATTGGACGTCGCGACTCGTTTTGTTGATTATTCTTTAAAATTGAAACTACTTGATATTCAGGAACGTCAGCTGAAGCTAGTCAAAACAGAATTCGAAATGGTCTCGAATGGCTACCACCGGGGATTAAAAACCAAGCGAGTTTCCTCCGATTCCAAGTCGTATCCAATTCGCCGAGAAATTGATGTGACGGACGCAAAAAATAATGTGATATATCTCGTCAGAGCTGCTCAAGGTTATTGGAGCAAAATCAGAGAGAGCCCTGGTAAAGGTTTGCGCCTGTAAATCTCGATTCCATTTTGATTCTCCCACCGAATTGCCAGCAAGGATTGAAGATCATCTTCAATAACGACCGGCAATCCTTGAAAATGAATCGTCTTGGAGTGGATTTGGTTCGTAAAAAATCTTCCTGAATGGCTGTTAACAGCTGGACTGGCCTATTCGAGCAGCGACTACCTAGGCACTCAGAAAAGTTTTTCCGATAATGCAAAGATTGGGTGGGAAGCGCTTGCTCGTTGTTAAATATAATTTTATGGATTGGGGCACGCGTGCCCGTGATTATGAAATCTCCGTCCAGAAGGACATGATCAAAAGCAATGAGATAGATACTTCCCTTCTGAAGCTTGCAGGCCACGCTCAATCAATTGAATTCCGAGAGAAGCGAAAATGTGCGTAAAAGCTATCACTTGGCAAAAGAGT
>JADJVA010000004.1:300000-443050 GCA_016716765.1 Bdellovibrionales bacterium
TAAAGATGCAGGATTAACATTGGGAACTCCGATCGTTGTTTCTGCTGAGGACGATCCAGCTAAATTTGAACTGGATTGCCTCAATCAAAATCCTAAATTTTTAAAGGGAATCGATGTGGTCGCTCGCTGCACGCCGATGCAGAAATATCGGATTGTAATGGCTTTAAAGCTTGCGGGTGAAATTGTTGCTGTCACCGGCGACGGCGTGAATGATGTTCCAGCCTTGAAAGCTGCTGATATTGGGATTGCGATGGGTGAGCGGGGCACAAGAAGCGCTAAGGAAGTTTCGTCAATAATACTCGCCGACGATAACTTTAGCACAATTGTCAACGCGATCCGTGAGGGGCGTCAACTCTTCAGAAACTTGGCGATGAGTTTTGAATATTTGTTGTTGATTCATATCCCTCTTGTGTTGGGCGCCGCAATTGTGCCATTGATAGGATACCCGCTGGTATATCTTCCAGTTCATATTGTTTGGCTGGAACTCGTGATTCATCCTACGGCGCTCTTTGCATTCCAGACCGTGGCATCGGCCAATCACGACGAAGTCAGAAATCGGAAGTTTTTCTTTTCACCTTATCAAATTTTAACGATCTGTTTTATTGGAATTGTATTTTCCTTTGCTTTGGGATGGGTTTTTTTATCTCGTCTATCGGATTATGCCAGCCCAGAGCAGGCGCGATCCATGGCAATGGCCCTTCTGACATCTTGGAGCGCAGGCATAACCTTCTATCTGCCGTGCTTTCGGTCACAAGTCGCAAATATTTTGTCCTGCATGACAGTTTTATCTTCGGTGGCATTAATTCAGTGTTCGGATCATTTGGAGTTTCTCCATTTGGTTCCCTTACGATTCAGTGATTGGCTAGTCATAGCAACTATTGTCCCAACAATTATCGCTTCGCTAGGTTTCTTGAGGTGCATGAATAGCAGAAGATCAAAAGCGCTACTTTCTGGCGCAGGACATGCCTAAAGTCGCGCTCTCCGTCGCCTTTGAAGAGATTGTAGGGTATAAGTATGTGATCCCCATCATGTCATCCGCTTGCAAACGAACATTGTCTGGTGAATTGAAATAAGACATCACCGATCTGGTTATTTCCTGCGGGTGATCGAGGCCCAAGCAGTGGCCAATTTCGTGGGTGATGCTAGCAACCAAGACCTTTGCCTTTTGGAAAATTTCAGACTTCATTCTGATCGTGCAGCCAATGACATGAGTCTCTGAGCGAGACTGCTGAGCATCGCCTCCCGAAAAAGCGCCGTTGGGATCGGCCTCCGAAATTGTGATCATGCGATTGCTTGAGTTTCCCGCAAAATCGGGGTCATTTTCATTGGCGAGGATGAGGAATGAGGCCGCAATATTGTTATAGTCGTTGAAGATAGATGTCATCACATTGTCGATCGTTATCGTGGAGACACCTGCCGCCGGATCGTCAGCTGGCAAATCGTTTTCAATCACTCGAGTACCGTAAGGATAAGTGACAAAGATCTTTGACCCAGAGGTCGTTGATTTGTCGAGGAGCCATGCATTTCCGTTCGGAAAATGCCGAAAGCCGACACAGAAGAGGATGGCCAATGACAGAAAAAAAACGGTCTTCTTAGAAACCATATGTCACCCCCAGAATTCCCAAGCCCTGTGAAAATCCAGATGCATCAAAGACCGTCGTAAGTTCGCCACGAATACCAAATCCATACCAGCTATAGGAAAACCCAACTCCTCCATACAATCCCACATGTGAAGAAGCTGCGAAGCCAAAGCTCGTGTAGGTGTGGTCTGTCATATCGAAAATCTTATCAAAACCGTAGGAAAATGGAGTCAATCTTCCAAGCTCCCATTGTCCCCATCCGACGCGGATACTGCCAGGAAAGGAAAAATTCGTTGAAAAGGCTGCAAGTGCGTGAAAATCACGCTGTTTGGCCTGCGCCACCATGGGACAAAGGAGCAGAGAGAAGAGGAGAGAAGAGAGCAGTGGCCACTTCACCATAGTTTCATTCCAAACGACAAGCAGGCGTAGTCTTGATAGGCAAGCCCAACAATATTTGCCATGTTTCGAATTCCCCACATGGCGTCCAAACCTATATAGATCGAATCAAAATAGATCCAGTGCAATCGAAGCGCCGGTCCCAAGGCAGAATCATCAGATTTGAGTTCAATTGTGGAGCCCTCATCTTTGAAGGAGCGAACCGTGTACATCGTCCCGACTCCAAAACCTGGAGAGATGACGCCACCCCACATGGTGCCACTGTTGTGAATCCAGTAATATGACAATTGATAATTCGATTGAAAGTAGTACTGATTTGCCACTCCTGTGGATGAAGCAAAAATCCCCCAGCTCGAATTTGAAATTCCTATAGCAAGTGCGGGAACAAATCGACCGCCAGTAGCCGATGTTGAGCCAGTTCCAATTTCAAGGGAAGCCTGAGCCGAGAGACCAATCGAAAAGAAGAATAGAAACGACAAAGCTTTTGATACTGCCACAGCAGTAGTTTTCCATGGGGAGATTCAGTTGGGTAGGGAAAAACTTCCCACGATATTGGAGTTGAATTTCAAATCAGTTGGTCAGAGAAAATCGCCGGACTCATCTGGACTTTGGCATGGCGATTTGAAATCAATTCTTGATTTTTTTAAACTCCACCATGAAGTAGGTCACATCGTCGACAAATGGAGTGCCATTTCGAAAGGATTCTATGTCGGAATTCAAACCTGCGTATGCGGCTTCGATGCCGGGTCCTTTTTGGAAGCCATTGAGAAGTGATCTCGTCATCCGCTGTTCATTCCATTGTTCGCCTTTTTCATTTTCAAGTTCTGTGACTCCATCAGTGTAGAAGAAGAGACGGTCGGCGAGATCAATTTTCCACTTCTCCACAGTGTAGGGACTTTTGAGTCCCTCTCCGAGTCGAGGTCCTGGAGTCGCGGTGAGAGCAGTAATATCCGATTTTTTGAGGTTCGTCTTGAGCGGAAAAACTAGAGGAGCTTCGTGGCTTGCATTGCATATTGTGATTTCGCTTGTCCTTAGATCAACGCAGGCAAGGCAGAAAGTCATAAGGATTTTTCCCTGCGTGGTCCCGTATATTGCATGGTTGAGGATTGACATCAGTCCATCCAAAGTCAGATTTGGGAAGTGGACAAGAAGACTCGCCGAGGCTTTCGCTGCGCTACACACCAGGGCAGCGGGTACGCCATGACCTGTGGCATCTCCAATGAACAAATACACCTTGTCTCCGACGATGCTGTAATACCACCAGTCTCCTCCGCATTCGCTCGAGGTACGGTAGTGTCCCTTGATTTTGACGAAATCGTCTTCATAGTTGGGCTTTGGAAATAGTGCATCTTGCACGGTCTTGGCCGTCTCCAGCTCCTGTTCCATTCTATTTTTGTTTGCCAAATCCTTTGCTCTGACCTCTGAATTGAAATCCTCGATATTTTCGTCAATGAGCGATTGGAGACGATGTGACTGAAGGTCCGAAATTTCATCTTGATGCACATAAAGATAGGATATCTTTTTCTCTGCGAGTTTTGATCTGTCCTCGATTGTAACAATCTGCCCCTTTTTTAGAATAGCAGTGTACCGAGCAAGTGTCTCCGAGTAGAGGTGGAGATTTACGGGAGAAGGGGAATCTATTTCAATTTTGGTTACGTCGAAAGGAGCCATGCCTTTTTCAATGGGGCCAACCAGATCAAAAGTACCAGATGGAATCTCAAAAATAGCAAGGCCTATTTCTTGATTGCCGTACAGGCCAAATTGCTTGGTGGATGTTTTTGCCGTAGCCCAACTGGAAAAACTAGTTTTTCGGATTCTTATTTGATGCAGCTTCATTTCGTCTAAATGAAACCCCTTCTCCTTGAGGAAATCTCGAAAACATTGAGCAAATAACTCGAGAAAATTCATTTCATCCTTTGAATCACCCGCTAGGGTTCCAACGAGGTATCCAGTAAAGAAACTACTTGTGATAATAGAGCAGGTGAGGCGCGCGATAGAGCTTAAACTTTGAGTGGGTTTACTTGAGTCTGGCTTCGGAAACTTTTTTGAAATGTAAGAGAGGGCATTGTTGATCGTCTGAATATCGATAGTCCTTTTAACGTCGACATTTTTGAGAAGAGTGACCTTTTGGTTTCGAAGTTCTGACCAATTAGCGCTTTGATTAGTTGCTGCACGGATAATTTTTAAAAACGATTCACCTGTAATTGGGGGATGGAGTGATTTTTTTGTTTGATATTGCGTAATTCTTGCTACGGCCGTTGGTAATTCGGTTTCTGCATAGGCAATGAAGTGAGTCGTCTTAAGGCGGCTAAATTTTTTGGCAAAGGAGGCCACTAGTTGGTAATCGTTATGGTCATAGGGAAGAAAGACAAAGTCCGGCAAATGTTGGACAATCATCGACTGCGCCTCTGTGAGAGAAGAGGTGAGAAGTGCATCGACACCGTTTTGCCAAAGATATTTCATGATAGAACGATTGAATTCTTCATTTTTTGCAATGATCAAAGCGACCGCGAAAGGCGTTGACACAGCTTGAGGATTTAATTTTGCCTGCAGGCTAGACATTTCGACTCCGATGGATCTCACTTCGACACCATTTTATCTATCGGCGTTTTAGGGTCTAATACTTAGTGTCAGAAGTTCTGATATTGATTGGATATCAGCTGAAAACGCTAAAATCCAACTGCCCTGAATCTGACTGGTTGAAAGTCTGGGTGCGGTCGTGTTATGACTGCACGGGCTCTTTTGATGGGAGCGGGTATGGCGGAATTGGTAGACGCGCTAGATTCAGGTTCTAGTGAGAGCAATCTCGTGGAGGTTCAAGTCCTCTTACCCGCACCAGTTTTGTTCGAAGTTTTTCGAACGTGCAAAAATTACTTTTAAACGAATCATTTTTTTGGCAAGGCACTTGCATGTATCCTCGGGGAGCTACTAACCAGGGGTATATATTTGAAACTCAAGAATATGGTATTTCTCTTTCCGGTATTGGGTTTCTTTCTTTTCAATACATTGGTGTCTTGTTCGCGACTTCGAGAGAGCGAAGAATTAGCAGATCAAACTCAGGAGAGAAAAGGGGGTCCAACAGATTCGAAAGAGAGAGAAGAGAAACCAGAAAATGGAACAAAAAATGATAAAGCACCTCAATTAGATTCAGATTCCACTCCCGATAGATCTTTGAAAATTCCTAGCGAGCCAGGTGCCTTGGAGGTGAGCAGGTTCAGATCAATTTCATATTTAAAATGCCCCGAGAACTATTTGGGAGTACCTGGAATTAGCTCCTATGCTTCAGAGGATTTTTGCGTGGCAGCCTATGAGATGAAGATAAGGGGTGTAGATGATGGAAATACTCCTTATAAGCCCGAATATATTGCGGAATCTCGTCCGAGTGGCACTCCCTGGGTAAGTATTGATCGAAGTTCTGCAGAGACAGAATGCCGGGCTTTGGGAGAAGGATATGATCTCATCTCTAACAATGAATGGCAGACCTTGGCACGAAACTTAGAACTTGTTTCGGATAATTGGACAAGTGAAAATGTTGGTAGAGAGATGATGTATGTTGGTAATTCCGATTGTGTTCCAGGGACAGCTCTGCCCGTCGTGAATAGTGAAGATCATTTTGATTTAACTATGAACAATGATTATCAGAACTTGAAAATGGGAAGGGGCCAGCGGAGAACCTTGTTTCTTCCTAGTGGAGAGGCTGTTTGGGACCTTTCTGGAAATGTTGGTGAGTGGGTCAAAGGTGAGCTGAATTCCTATAAATATTACCATTATGATAACGATGATAGGGCCACAGAGATTTCTCGGTTTACTGAGTGGGGCGGGGCCACAGGCAGATCAGTTAATCGCATGCAGGCAAGGCAAGCGCTATTTGGCCCTCAGGGTTTCTATATGCATGGCAAGAGGTCAAATCAATATTATGGCTTGGGATATGCGGAGATTGAAGTCAATCTAGGATCAATTGTGCGAGGTGGATGGTCGTGTTTTAGTAGGCCAGCGGGCGTGTTCAGTGCGAGCCTCTATCATCAACCATCTGCCCCAGCAGGATATGGCTATGTAGGATTTCGCTGTGTGAAGCACATTGATTCTAAAAAGACCGAAGCCAGTTCAAGCCAAACTTCTACAAAGTAAAAAAAGTACAGCTTATCGTAATGTCTGCCTAAGTCTGACGCCTATTGTGCTTTTTAGTCAGGTACAGGGGCCCTATAGTATAGGTGTCTACTGATTCCATAGTTCTGTAAAATTTATTCCTTCCTGCCTATGAGGAGCTGTTTAATCGAACCCAATCTAAGGGGATCTAAGTTGATCCGGGTCCACCTTTTGCAGAGGTTTTCTTTCTGATTGCCAATTTGGAACCGGAGTCACATCTGGAGAAAGTTTAGGTGAGTTAATAAAATGAAAAATTCCAGAATGAATAATTTTAACCCTATGTGTTCTCTGTTTTTTTGCCTGATTTTTATGGTTGCATTAAATTTTATTGGTTTTGTAGCTTTAGGGCAAAGTGGACTAGAAGGCCAGATAAGCGACACCATCAATAGTTTGGTCAGGATTATAAATATTTTAATAGTTGGATTTGTTGTTTGGTCGGGGTTCCTGATTGCTAAGGGAGATGGCTCAGGTGTAGCCAGGCTCATCTACGGGATAATTGGGCTTGTGGTGGTCAATGCAGCCCAGCTCATTATTAGTTATTTTAGATAAATAACTGATCTGATAGCCCCTGTTGCTTGGGTGAGTCTAAACCCTGAAAAGTAAGGTGTTTTATGCGTTCGCCAGTTTATCGAAATTTAGATCGGCCCTTTCAAATCTTGGGATTTAACTCTGCAGAATTAACTGTTCTTTGCATCTTTCTCGTAGGAGGGGGAGAACTCGCTGGCTTTATTGGACTTCATAGGATTTGGGCTCTGGTTTTTACAGTAGTAACTGGATGCTTGTTGATTTGGGTCCGCCGCTCTTTGGGTGATTACTTTGTCCCGAGATTAATTCGCTTCTTGGAACTTCCTAAAGAGATTTACTCTAAATTAATATTTAGATTTATCGTGGAGTAGATTTGAGAAATATTTTTGAATTTTTTAAGCTAAAGGGAAAAGCACCATTGCCTTTTTCTCTGCGTGACTTTTGGAACGTCAGTAGAATTACTGAGCAAGGAATTATTTATTCAAAAAAGGCCACTGGCTTTATGTTTGAAGCCGGAGGATTGGATGGATCATTCTTGTCTTCGGACCAGCGTAAGTTGCTTCATGACGATTGGCGAACTTTGCTGCGTTTGTCCCCTGAAGAGGAAGTTCAAATCGTATTTCGTAAGAGAGTGGAATTTACGCGCTGGATTGAAGACCAATTTAATCAAATTTATCTATCTGACAATCCCTATGGAAGGCGCATTTTGCTTGAAAGACTTTCCGATCAAGTCTCGCGAATGGGCGAGGATCAACCTCAGCTGTTATCCCAAAAAATAATCATCACCTTTTGGACGAGGGAAGAACTGGATGAAGACGCTATCGAAGAAAGACGGCAACTCGTACAATCTCAGTTGAGGGCCTTTGGTTTTTTTATCGGGATTCTAGATAAGGACAAGATTATCACTGAAATCAATTGCAGTGTTCAGGATCTCTCCGTTACAGAGCTACAGCAGCCTGAGTGGCCACACCTAAGAATAGAGGCTGGTCATATTCAAGTTAATGGTGATAATTTTCGAGCCTTAGAAATGACGAAATTGCCCGAGTCTTATACCGAGCTCGGAATGATTCAGGCATTGACGGATTTGCCCTACCCAATAGATCTAAGTGTGCGGATAAAGGGCAGAGACAGTCGGCCTATTATTTCACGACTTGAAAGAAAGAGAAACTTGCTCAACGCTCAAAGATCTAATCGGTCAAGTCCGTCGCCACAAATTGAAAGCCAGATGGAGCAGATTGATCAGGTTCTTCGGAATTTGGCTGACCGTTCGGAAGCAATTTTTGAAATGACAGTGACGCTGGGGTTGAGGTTTCCCCAACATTTGGTCTCACTTCATCGCAAGGCGTTGGCCAGCGTAATGCGTGCAGGGTCACAAATGGATTTTTGTGATTTTGATGAAGTGAGCTTGGGAACATTTGATGCCTATTTAGAGTGTATTCCCGGTTTTTCCGGTAAAAATCTGCGAACCCACACGGTTTTGGGATCAAATGCAATTCACTTTCTACCTTTTTTTCGACCCAGCCAGGGAGACTCAAAATCAGTGGCTACTTTTCAGACGCGAAAAGGGACTTTGTATGGAGTTGACCCTGTTGCAAATCAATCAGCTAACTACAATTGGTTGGTAAGTGGTACTAGCGGATCAGGAAAAAGTTTTTTTGTAAATTCCCTTTTGGCTCAGAGTGCTTCAATCGACCCTAATATCTTTATTGTGGATATTGGTGGCTCCTATAATAAATTGACTCAGTTTCTTGGCGGGAAAGTGAGAAGTCTGGAACCTGGTCAAGGATTTGAGTTGAGCCCATTTTTTCTACCAAAGAGCAAAGATCCTGGTGAAGAAAGAATGCGACGCCAACACATTTTTCAAATCTTCCTTGAGATGTGCAGAATCGATGGCCAACTTCCCTCCATAGAGGTTAGACATCAACTATCGGAGAGTCTTGAAATTATCTTTGAAATGGAAAAGCTTCCAGAACATCCCATTTCGTATTTAATCAGTTTGCTCGGTCAAGTTTCATCTAAAGAGGCGCGCCGATTGATAATGCTGCTTGAACGTTGGGCGAAGAATAATTTCTTTGGTCAGTTTTTGGACAATGACAAAGTGGTTGGCAATAGTGGATCGATTCTAGCTTTTGATTTAAAAGGACTTACTGAATTTGAAGACCTTTCACGAGTGGTACAACTAATAGTTTGTGCAAGCCTTTGGGCTCGTATTCGTCAAACGGATGGAAAGCGATTTTCTTGGATTGTTTTAGATGAGATTGCCTTTTCACTTTTGAAAGTTCAGCCATTGTTTGTAGATGAGCTTGTTTCAACTCTACGCAAGTATTTTGCGGGCGCTGTGATTGTTGTCCAAGATCTAGAAAAAGTCACATCCAGTTTGGCCGGTTCAAGCATTTTGCAAAATACATATTCCAAAGCTATTCTTCAGCAACGTGGAAATCCAAAAATTATTCTGAAGTCCTCTCATTGAGCCAAGTAGATCAGTGGGCCATTGAATCTTTAAGTAGGAAAAAAGGCGCTTATTCTGACATCTTCCTCATTCGTGATACCGATAAAACCGTTATACGTCATGTACCCAGTGAATTGGAATACTGGTTAGCCACAACAGCTCCAGAAGATGGCCAGATTCTCTCCGCTTCGATCGGCAAACACAGTAAAAATTTTCAACAAAGTATGATTGATTTCGTCGAAACTAAACAAGGAGTTGTGAAGTGAGACTTTCTGTTTTGCTCCTTTTGCCTATGGGACTCATGCATTCTTATTATCCGGTCCAGGCTCAGGCAGTCATTTCGCCTCAGTCGCTTCAGCTCCAGCAGCTTATTGAAAAGTCTGAAGAACAGATCAAATCTTTGCGAGAAATGCTTAAATATGAAAAGAGAGATTCAGAGTCTATACAGAATGTCAGCGTTATGCTCCAGAGGTTATCTACAGGAATTGATGATTCTATTGAGAAATTTCAGGGAACTGAGGCCTTTTCCAAAGCTTTGCTAGAGCTACAGTCTAAGAGTGATTTTAAAAAAACATATTCTGATAGCATGGAGGTCAGAGAACGAAATCGACCAGCTATTGAAAAAAATGGTCAAGAGACTTCAGTTAAGAATGATTTTGATGATGTGGTAGCCTTTCAAAAGAGGAGTGTACAAGCTAATAATAGCGATTTGTCTCGCCAGTCCGTTTTGCAAAAGGCTTTGCAATCCGCCCAACCAGGGCTTGTTCCTAAGATTCAGGTAGAAGCACAGTTGGGAAGCTGGCAGGCCAGCACTCGTGTGTCGGCCCAGTTAACTGAACTCCTCTCTGCTATTCATGCTATGCGCGAAGAACTTAGGTCTATGAGGTTGAAGGACGAAGGTCCAAATATTTTGCAATTGCTAGTTAATGGTTCCAAAATGCAAAGCGAAAAACTACAACAGGCGCCTCGACAATGAGTACTGGTGCGAATCAAATTGTAGAGGTTTTTCCAATCAGCAAAGGAGCCTTTGGATTACCAGCAGACTGGTTCGATGTTTACGCTCCAAAGCTCATTCAACCGTCTTTCCTGCTCATGGTTTTACTCTTGATGATATCAATTGGAATACTCGCTTTAAAAAGATTCGAACATGCGCATTTAGAAAAGAAACTGTGGAATATCCCTATTATTATAGTCATAGTATCTTTTTGGCCCCATATTATGTTGTCTACAAAAAATCTGGTGGATATTTTTAACACCTTTTTGATTCGCGATATATTTCAGATAGAATGGAATGGATTTGGTTTTCCAGAGGTTGATTTAGGGTCTAGTATTCTTGAATTTTTGATTAGAGGACTGCCTAACTTATCCTATTGGATCATTTATGCTTTCTATATGATCTATTTTTTCTTTTTTGCGGTTTTGGGTCCCTTTGTTCTAGCTAAGGGGATCCTGTCTGATGAGATTGAAAATTTTCTAGATGTCATAAAGGAAATCGCTGTTCTATTCTTATGGCAAACAACTCTCGCAATTTTGGTGGCCATTATAGCCCCTGATATTGTAAGCGGAAAAGCTTCATCCTCCTATATAAAAGCCAGTGTCTATTTTATGTCGTTGGTCCTATCGGTAATGATTTTTTTCGTTCCACGTATTACCCAGAAATTTGCTGGTCATCTGAGTGCCTCAATGTTTCCTCCAACTGTTCGTGCGTTGGGAGCTATATTTGGAATTTCACTTTCGAGTAGGGCTCTTGCCTCGGTCGGTATCCCAGTCGTGCCTCATAAATGGGAGGCTTTAACCCATAATACATTGATGGTTCGAGAATTTGCGAAAAGTACGAGACACCAACATGAAGTGACAACTCTTGAGGAGGAGAAAAAATTGTTCGAACGGAAATTGGAAACTGTAATTGAGGAAGCATCCGACCACGGATCTGAGCCGTCGCATACGGACGGGCACCCGCCAAAAAACAATGGTGAGCATCATAAAAAGCATGAGGCAAAGGGTGGAGGAGAGGGGCCTCAGTCGAATTTCGTGAAATTGGCAAAAAAAGCAAAGGAAGATTTGAGAAGAAGCCCAGACCATGATGGTAAGGATCATGAATGATGAGAAGATATTTTACCTTGTTTATTTATAGTCTTGTGTTTGTTTTTCTTACTGCTAAATCGGCGGGTCTGTTGGACGGTGTCGCTCAGGCTGGTACAGATGTTCGTGAAGTATCCGCCAGTTCTTGTGACATCATTCAGGTAAACCTAGGCTTGGGCATGACGACTCAAATTGTTTTGGAACAGGAGCCTAAGGTGACCCTTTATGCAGATAAAAAGCATTTTAAAATTACCACAACTTCTTTGTCTCCTCGAAGTCTTGCTATTATCCCATTTGTTGAGTCTTCAGAAATTGAAGCCCTTCAGTCTTCGCAAAACAAGAAGCTTTCCCCCAAAGGGCTAGCTTCGGAATTGGATAAATCCCTCAAGACCAATCTTTTTGTTTTTTTTGACAATAACAACCAGTTGATGTTTCAGCTGAGATTTGTAGAAAAAAATAAAGCGGACTACATAGTCATGGTGAAACAGCTTTTCAAGAAGGGCTGTGGCTTATGAGTCTTGAGGACCTACTAAAGGAGCCCACGAGTTCGTCAGTCTGGAGGACTCAGAGGAGATCATTGATTCAAATTATTTTTGGAATTTCTACGATAAGCATTGCTTTGATTATTGGAGCTGTTTTGCTGTTGAAATACAGAGAGAGCGGTATTAAGACCCAAAAAGCACAGGATATAAAGAAGGCTCAAGAGGTGAGCCTTCTTGCGGAATTAATGCGACTGAAAGCTGAAGCAGTGCAGCTTCAGGGAGAAATTGAAGGTCTTAGGCAGACTGCTATGTCCCCTGCAGGCCAAGTGGAAAGCCCATCGTCACCTGGTGAAAAGGGTGGTCTGAAAGAATCTGGGCTTAGAAAGGCTTATGCTGGTCCAGATAATGCCTCAGTGAAAGTTCTCGATATTGATCCCGGAGAAGGTTTTACGAAGGTAAACGTAGAAAATAAAAATTATTACATTCCGACAGGAGCGGTTTTTCAGGCTCGATTGATCACACCTATCAAGACCTCGGTGTCAAAGACCTTTGTTTTGGCTGAGACGACAAGTGAATACCGTATGGACATGAAACGAAGAATTCCAAAGGGGTCTCGTTTGATCGGGAGAGCTAGGCTTAATCCAGTTTTGAAGGGAGTTGTTGTTGAATTTGATACTCTCGTCTTGCCAAGTGGGATTGAGACCAGATTGGCTGGGCTCGCCTTATCGCGAAATGCGCTGCCCGAGTTAGATGGGCTGTATTTTTCGGATGATTTACAAAATTACGGAACGGCCTTGGCTTTTGGATTCTTAAGCGGATTTGCCGATGCTTCTCGCGAGAGGGAATCTACAGTTTACGGGCTACAGCCAAAACATGATCTCAGTAACCAAGTCCTTTCGGGGATCAGTACAGCTTCATTTCAAGTAGCTGAGGAGATTTTGAGGGATATTCGCAATCGCGCTATTGAATACGTTGTGGTACCAGCAGGAGAACGTGTTTTTGTGGCTTTGACAAGCCGATATGAGTTGTCTGAAAAGGGAGCAAAATGACAAAAAAATGTTTGAACCGGGCGTGGGTTAGGCCAATATTAGGACTGCTTTTTTCTGTGTTAATTTTTATTCAAGCTGGTTGTGCGACCCATGGGAAATCGATAGCAGGTGGAATGTTTACTGGAGCTATAGTTGGAGCAGGTCTGAGCAATCAACTTGTTTATCATGGAAAAGAAAGGCAGTACGAAACCCAAGATACGATTGTGGGTGCTATTTTGCTTGGCCTTATTACTGGTGGTGCTTTGTATTGGCATTATCAGGAGATGGAAGACGTAAAGGTTGAGATGTCGGGAAAATATGCCCGATATAGACTTTGTGATCCTGAGGAGATGCAGTCTGAGTTCTCAAGGCAGATGGAGCAAGGGCAAAACAGTGAAAGCCTCGTTTATCAGTTGCCTAGTAGCCAAATAGGAAAGTTCGCAATTACTTTGGATGATGATACAAGATGGACCTACCCCATTTTTCGCAAACGCTTCTTGCAACCTGAGCGGGGAGAGTTGGAAGTGATCTCGAAGCATTCTGTCTGGGAGATCATTAAACCGGGTAGATTTATTACTCGCACTCAAGACCCCCAATATTTTTTAGAGGAAAAAAGTAAAGACGATAACAAAAAAGGTAAATAGTGAGTGTACCCGCACCGCTTTTAATGTAGCAAGCTAAGGATAGATCTATACAGTGTCTGCAGGCTAATAATTGAATTGAAGCCACCAATGGCGAGTCCTGCATTTTTTGAGGCGTATTTTCGACAAAGAAAGGCGCCCGCTGGCGCAGAGAGAGATCCTCCTAAAACCAGAGCAATCGTGATATTGAGATTAGCCAATCCTATCATTGTGAAGAAGGTTGCCGACTGGCAGATTGTCACAACAAATTCGGCTGCGTTAACTGAACCGACGACAATATGAGATTTGTGTCCGCGACCGAGTAGGGTCGCTGTTACAATAGGGCCCCATCCCCCTCCTCCAATCGCATCAAAAAAACCACCTGCAAGGCCTAAGGGGGCAATCCTTTTAAGAGGAGCTAAGGTGATAGATTTGTTGAGGCTCTTGAAAATAATTCGAATACTCATGATCAGAAGATAAATAGAGACAAGTGCCTTCAATAGGCCCTCTCCCGGGACCTGACTTAAAATATATGCTCCTAGGATGCCCCCTATTGCCCCTGGAATAACTAATTTTTTGAATAGCGCTTTATCGACATTTCCAAATTTTGAGTGCCAGTAGGCTGACATGCCAGTCGTGAAAATTTCGGAAAAATGAACAGTACTGCTTGCTGCCAAGGGTGTCAGTCCTGTGCTCAAAAGCAGGCTTGAGGAAACAACCCCGTAGCCCATACCCAAAACACCATCAAAAAGTTGGGCGATAAAGCCAATCAAAAAATAAATAAGATGATCAGTCATCTCAAGACGATATATTTGCAGATTGGCGATTGTCAAATTCTCAATCTACCGAGGTTCTCGCATGGTAAGTCCTCGCTTGGCTTGGTCGAGGTTATCGAGGTTAGATCAGGCTGCGCTCGCAACAAGCCTAAGGCTTTTTTATTCAAGGCTCCCGGCCAGAATCGAGTAGATAGCTATCTGATGGCTTTTTTGGCTGTATTTCTCGATAATTTGTTCAAATGTTTGATTCGAGTAGCTTACGGGGAAGCCGGGAGCATCACTTGCTAATATCACGCTCTTCTTTGTGTCCTCACGCCAAGATAGTTTGGCGTCAGCAAGGTCCAGCGCATCTAAGATGGCTTCAGGAATATCTTTGTTGCCCTCGCCCGCGTTCAATTCGTCAATGGCCCCGCCAAAAGACCGAGCGCTAGTTGTGAAATCCCTAACAATTTTTGCCACGTAACTATTGTTTTTATCCCGATAAGCAATCAAACTTAATTTGAGATCGGGGTGATTCGATTTATCTTTCAGCTTTTGCAGGATCTCATCCTTTTTTTCTTTTAAATTCTGAATGTCATTGGTCATTGAGTTTGTTGTGTCGATAATCAAAACGACATCATTTCCTGCTGTTCCACGGTCTTTCAATATTATATTCAAAACAGCATCAACGGATTCCGCAAAAGAAGTTGGTCTTGGCGAAAATGTGACAAAACCACCTGTTCGGATTGAAAGTTTTTTAAGATAGTCCAAAGCTTCGACATCAAAAACTCCGCGAAAATCCCAGAGGAAGTCGTCTTGACTTAAAAATTCAGATTTTCCAGAACGTTTTGGGTCAAGAACCAAAAATTGTTCATCTGAATATTTTTTCGCTGCGGAGCGGGCGCCACGAATTTCAGGCGGTGGCACTGCAGGTGGCGGAGGCACTGCAGGTGACGGAGGTTCTGAAGGTGGTGGGGGAGTGGCATCAGTGGCCTGCGGAAAAGGCACTGGAGATGCCGGGATTATTTCAATTGGTTCAGCTTTGTCGTTATCATTATCAACATTTTTCTCTGTGGGTGATTTATCAGGCTCTCTGGGGGCTTCGGGTTCTTCATTCTCACTTTTTGATTCATCTTTATCTGATTGCTTTGGCGATAACGGGGTCGGGGCAGGTGAGTCATGGGAGTCTCGATTGCCTGATTTCGAACACCCAAAAACGAGGATCACAGAGATTACGGAAGACAGTTTGAATATTTTTCTCATCTTTTTTATCCGCCCACCACAAAGCGGGGTCATCTGACAGAGCATCATATCTGTGTCAGATGACCCCGAGTTAGAAAATTATTTACAAGCAAATTACATGCCGCTTCTAGCAGCTGAATTTCAGGAAAAACGAAAAACTATTAGTGTCCTGTTTTTGGCCATTATCCGTCTCAAAATGAAGTCTTAATGTCCATCAATAAAACAGGAAACGAAACAGAATCGCTGTAGCGATTTTGAAGAATTTATTTATAAGATCCCCTTTTTTTTTGATCCTATCTTTGCGAGGCTATAGGCACCTTGATTGTTGTGTGTACGCGGGAAAAGGATGTTTTCGATCACGCAACCAGTCTGATGTCCTAATTTTCAATTTTTAAATTGAGCTATGGGTGGTTTTTTGGTGCGAGCGATTGGTTGTCGTGAGGTCATCCTCAGTTGATTGGTTTTGGAGAGGTTTAAGAAATTGCAATAACAGCCAATTGGCTGAAAGACGGAGAACTCAATATGCGCAAACACAATAATTTCATATTCACATTTATGGTTTTTACGCTCTTAATTACCGGACTGCAGGCTTGCACGGACGAGATTTCCTTAGTTGATATGCCGTCTGAGAAGGCGCAGAGTTTAGCCCTCTTCAGCCTTTCTCCTGAGCAAAATTCCTGCAAGGGAATCCCCGGCGGAATTCCTTGGACGTACGTCGACGGAAGTCTTCCCGTACGAGTAGCTTGTGAGGATGGAACCGAAAATTCCGACTCATATGAGCGCGTGAAAATGTATATTTGTGAAGAGGGTCAGGTGATAGAAGTCGGGGAGTTTAGGGGCCGGTTGCTCCAAGTTGCTCAGTGCCAACGGACTCAATCTAAGTGTGGCGAATATGAGAACGGTCAAGCGCGCAACCTTTTCGATTTTCAAACTGCTTTGTTTCCGTGCCCTGAGGATTCAAATGGCGCTATCGAACTGACCTATTTGGTTCGGACGAGCGAATTGTGCCAAGATGGAAAGTGGAATTCGGAAGGGGCATCGGGAAGAACTATTTACAAGGTTGATGACAGCAGTTGCCAGGTACGTCCTCCTTCGGGACAGGCATGCGGAAATCGTCAACACAATGAAGTTTGGAGCGAACCTACTGACGAAAAGAAGATTGAATCGTGCAAAGCCGATGAGACGGGTCAAATTGATTATAAGAAAACGACGACACAGACTTACACTTGTCTCAATGGGACTGTTTCTAGGACAGCCTATGTTGTTGGAGATTGGGATCTCGTCACCAACAGTTGCCACAAGAGTTGTCCTCAGGTGGGTCTAACCCATGGTCAGTCTCGGTCTTCGACGACCAAACAAACCGAAGTCAAACAGTGCGATGTCAACTACACTGGGCAAATTACTCGGGAACGCATGTACACCGAGACGCTGACATGTATGGAAGGAGTTGTGAACACTCAGGGAAATTATGGGGAGTGGACAGTTCTGCAAGATACCTGCAAAAGAAATTGCGACGATGGACACAAGCACGGAGACAAATGGCGACAGGTTGATACCGAATCCAAAAAGGAAAATTGTGCCAGCGGCTTTTCGGGCGAAGTCGAATACAGAAAAGAGAAGGTCACAAATCTAAGTTGTGACAATGGCAGCATTGTTCGTCATGTCGATCTTGGAGAGTGGTTTGAGGTTGGCAATACATGCAAAAAAATGTGTGAAGGCGGAAGGATTGATGGAGAAAAATGGTCTCATGTGAGATCTGAACAACAAACTGTGAACTGCAGTGAGGGATATCGAGGACAGATTCTTCAGGAAAGACAAATTACCACAGTTTTCCTTTGCACAGTTGGTGCAATATCAAGTAGCGAATTTATTGGGAATTGGATCGATAAAGAGAATTCCTGTGTTCAGCTCTGTCCAAGTGGCCGCAGCGAGGGTGAGACGTGGAGCGAGATCAAAGAAAGCACTGACAGCCTAAATTGTCCCGTAAATCAAATTGGAGAAATTGTTCGCAAAAGCAAAATAAATCAGCACTATTTGTGCCAGAAGGGCCAAGATAGGTTTGTGAAGTCAGAAATAATTTCAAGCTCTGAAGTCAAGAATTGCAGACCCTTTAATGTCTCGGGTCGGTGTGCTGGGGACTCTCTTTTTGCTACCGAAGTGCAGGGGCGCAGAGATTGGGTCCGCAAGTGCAAGGATCATCCTGAAATAAAATTTTTCTTTGATATGGGGGGGGAGAAACTCTATACCCATCGAAATCACTATCCATCTTTTGGTTACATCAAAAATGACAAGGTGACTAAATCATGGAAAGCTCCTGTGAAATCTTCGTTTGCCTGTGATATTCCAGACGGAGTGAAGTTACTTGGCTTGTGCACGGCAGGCTGTTTCACAGAAAATCAAAATATCCTTTTTGGTGGAAACAAGTATCAAGGCATTCGTTCTGCGATGGAAAACTCAGTGAAGGAAGTGATGGTGGTTCATCCCGAGAGCTTCCTTGAAGACTTGCGTTTGGTTGGGGAGAAAATCAATCGATTTATCGTCGATTTGGCTCCAGCCAATCAGACGATACTTGAATTTAGAACTGCCAGTGGCGGCCGTATTCAAGTGACAGAGAGTCACCCCATGTTAACTGAGAACGGTCGATTGGTAGATGCCCAGACTCTCAAGGTAGGCAAGAAGCTCATTCTTTATAATGGACGACCCGATGTTATTGTGGCCATTCGCAAATTCGAAATATTTGGCAAAGTCTATAATCTCTATCCTCAGTCACAAGAACTTCATAAGAATTTGATTGTGGCCCAGGGATTCATAAGTGGATCAGCCTTTTATCAAAGCGAAGGAAATGAGTATATGGGGCGAGTCATCCTGCGCCATGCTTTGGTCGAGGATCTATTTCCTCGCAGCGCTCAGTCCAAGGCTAAAAAATGAGCCTAAAAAGTCGTAACATAATAGTTATTTGTTCGATCCTCTTCACTGCGGTGATAGGGGGTCGAATACTCCTGAATAATTATTTTCAAAGTGGCTTAAAAGTTTCACATTTAAAGTCGAGTTTTGGGTTTGGGATTGATAAGAGTTCTGAGAATAAGCAAAACTCCCTGGAATCTCCGTCGGTTGCTACGAGTTCTCTCCCTTCAGGTCCGAGTGAACAGAAGGGAGAGCAAAAAAGGGCGAGTGCATTTTCATCAGAAAGAATATTGAATCCGGAGCAAGTTTCTGAGGTTTTGTCCCAATCCTCAGTTTCTGTAGCTCCGACTCTCAAGCAATTCTTTGAATTGAAGAGGAACTGGCTTCGCAATGAGTTTGAATTGGCCGCTTATCAAGAGCTTCTGAGTGATACCGCTCAGATTCGTGCTGTGGGGGATTTTCTCTTGCAGGGCTCAAGAGAATCTCTCGATTCTTCTGACGAAACTCTTCGATATGCTGCTGTAGAGTTTCTCAATGAGTCCCTTCATTATGATCAAAATCCGTCAAGGTATGAGTCCCAGAATACGGTAAAGCAAATTATTTTGGCTCAAAATATTCAGGCGAATATGCCTCGAGATCTCAAAGTCTCCCTTGCTGGAGATAAAGTCGAGTTGTCGATGCAGTATGCTCTTAGTTTTCCTGAATCTCGTCGGGAACTTCTAGAGCAAGCAAATGAGACAAATAAAAAAATTGTGAAACGCGCCATTGACTATGTTGGCAATCCTCAATGAATTGGCTACAAATTTCTGTGATCGGAGCGCCATGTTGGTTTCAATTATCTGAGCTTCAGTTTTATTTTCACGAGGTCCGGTGAGTCTCAATTATTATTTTTTAAGGTTCCACTCCACCTTCACCGAAAAGAAGTTTTGGGGGTGGAAAGATGGAAGTTTGTATATCCAAAAATAGATTAGCGTCAACGAGTGGACTTTCCTGCGTACTTTTACTTTTTTTAGCATCTTGCGGTCAGGCGGCATCGCCTACTTCATCCGTGAACCAGCAAACGGCACAGAAAGAAGTTGTTGTTGAGCAACAAGAACATCCTCAATCGGGGGTTTATCCGAAGCCCTTCACTCCTCCTGCTTTGACAAGAGGATTGAAATGGGTCAGGTCTCATTCGATGTTTTTATCAGGTCTCAATGTGAATATGGGAGAGCCTCCGCCTGAAGCCGTGAATGACTACCTTGATCTCTTTAAGGCCAGTGCCGTTCATACCTGGGAAACAGGCTTGCCATTTGAAATTGCAGGGTGGCGCAAGCATCGTGCGAACCTCCCATTTGTTTCTTGGGTCAATCAGCTCGGAAATAGCTGGTCCAACGGGCAGTTCATGGGAGGCCTTCCTCCTGGTCTATCAGGACGAATTGGTTTTCAGATCGGTGATGAACCCTCTGAGATGAGTGATCTTCGCGAGATGGCTGACACGATAAACAAGGTTCGAAAGTACGATCCAGACGCTTTGCTTTATGTTAATTTCGGAAACATTTCTGGCAATAAGAACTACAATGAAATGGTGGATTATTACGGAAAAATGGATGCGGACCTGATCAGCTATGATTGGTATTCACGCCAACAAAGAACTTACAAACCTCTTGAGGGCATTCGCAAAGAGGGTCTTAAATACAACAGGCCTTATTGGAAGTACTTGAGATCGTACATAGACCAACCAAAAGATAGAATGACCGAAAGTGATGCCCGTTGGGACGCTTTTGGTGGAGTTCTTTATGGGTTCACAGGATTCACTTGGTTTCTGTATCAAGTATCGCCGAAGGAATCTGACTTAAATGCGATTCTTTTTGAGGAAAACGCAAATTTTCATGCAAAGAAAACGGCCATGTACACTGTGATATCAAATATCAATCGAGAATTGGTTGAGTACGGAAAAGTAGTCACTCAGCTGACAAGCACGGATGTTCGCTACAGAGCTTCGCTCTTACAGCCGCGAGGGACCAAGGCTTGGTCTTACGGAGCAGGCGATGACCCTTACATAAGGAGTATTCGACCTGCCTCTAAAGAATACTTTCTTGATTTATCGATTGGCTTTTTTCGCGACGATCGAGGGGAGCTCTATACCATGATTCAAAACACTCGGCATGCGAGCGCCGACTTTCCTTTGGGAACGATCAAATCCGGTCGAGTAGAAGTAGATTTCTCCATTAATCCAAATTACGCTAAAGCAGATCAATTGCTTTGGCTGAATACTAAATCCGGTCGTGAAGAAATTGTGTCCCTCAAATCCTTGGGTAACAATGTCTATCGACTTGAGGTCTCTCTGCCAGCTGGGGAGGCGATGATGTTCAAGTATGTGACGGGAAAACCTTTTGCACGCCGATGAGAGAAGACAGTTCAAGGCGGAGGGTCTCTGAGCTAGGTTGCTGGAATCAGCGGCCTAGCTTTTGCAAGGTTCGATAAGATGTCTATTCATCTGGGCAAATTTTTCTTATTCTTCCTTTTAGGTGTTTCTCTTGCATTTTGTTCAGCCGTGAGCGCAACAAATGACGCGGGAAGTGGCACAAAGAGCGCCAAATCGGCTTGCCGAAATCATCTATCGAATAGCGACCGTTCTAACGTAGAGCACCCTCAGACATTGGAGGATCTATTCGTGGCATTAGATGCTCGAATTGGAAGAAGTGACCCCTTTTTCTCCCTTCCGAAAGTGTCCATCGATTTCATAGCCTTTCCGAGGATTCCTGCCGTTCAGGTTGAGCAAGTAATTGTTGGAAAGGGGTGGTGAGGGTTATTTTTTGTTTCGCAGGATAGGTCAGACATGGCGGCGTCACGGAGGCCCCAATTTTTTTTGCGCCTGAAAGCGATCCGACTTGGATCATTTCGGCATTGGGTCCAAGGGTGGCGGCATTTCTTGGATTTCGCCTTATCAGAAGCGACCTTATGTATGCACCTAACAGTGTCCTATTCAACCAACGAATTGCTGCTTTAAACAAAGTCTTAAAAAGACATGGGTTCGAAGAAATTCCGGCGAGGTGGACGGCAGAAATTCAAACCGCGGTGAGCCCTGATGGGATCAAGTTGAGTTATTCGGAAAATTACGTTCGTGGGTTCTATTTCAAAAACCTAGTTCCGTTTGCCCCCAAGGAAATCGTTCACGATACGGCTCATCATGCGCTCGACGTGCTTTGGACTCAAGATCAATTGGCACCCATGAAAGCCAGAATGGGCATGGTTATCACCTTTGCAGATTTTATTCGGGAATTTAAGTTTGATGCAGAGGAATATCCATTGCTGAGTGTTTCTCGCTACCGGGAGGCATTGATCGCTTTGCTATTCCAAACGCAAGCAAGAAATAAGGACAACCATTCCGGAAACACGCCAATTATATTGTTCTCCGATTCTCCTGATGAGCCCGAAAATAATTCGTTCTTTCGACTCTTGAGTTCACATTTGGGAATTGAATTTACACCTCTATTCACTGAATCCTTTGAGATCCAGTTTAACAGACCATATACTGTGGGTCAGTGGTTTTATAAATTGCTTTTTGATCGCTCGATTCCGCTTATAAAAAATAATACCCCAGATAGAGATGGTGATTATAAGAGTCTTCAAATACTGAGGAGCTACACAGATAATGCCTACCAGGGGGCCATAGGTGAGTTGGCAATGAGGAGTAGGCAGTTTTCTGTTGAAGTCGCTGAGCTGTATAGGCAATTTAAAGGGATAGGGGCAACGAGAAGGTCGGAGTTAGACTTAGTTCTTGCTGAATATAACAACAAGCTCGACACAATTGGTGGCGTTGCTGCAAAGGAGCACCCGCTAAAAGCGATCAAAAGGCGTATCAGGGAATTTCGCACGGTAGTTGGCGATTAGTCTCTGAATTCGTTGAGTTCATAGTTCGTAGTTTATGGCTTCGCAAAATCTTTCATTCATGCTGTTGGGTTACATAAGAATTTAACTTTAAAACAGTTGTGCACAGTGCAACAGCTCCTTTTTTATGGCAATGCCTCCTCAGATCGGGTTATGAATTTTAAGGGGATGTCAAAAAAAGGGGGAGAATATGATATTCAAGTTAGCACGGGAAGTGCTCGCGACTGTTTTTTTACTTTTGCCGATCTGTGTGGCACAAGGCTCGCCAGAAACTCTCTTATTTAATTTTTATCGCAGCAATCAGTATGTTCAAGTAGAAATCTGGCAGGAAGATCTCTTTCATTTTAGATTTGGTTCCAGCAAAAACCCAGGTTCGCCCATTTGGACGACCCCTTCTGTTTTGAGTGAGCGTCGCAATCCCTCTCAGGCATTCCTTCGTCGTTCAAATGCTCAGGGGGAGCAAGTGATCGAGACAACTGAGTTCATGATTACGGTCAGCAACGATCTGCCGTGCATAAATGTTGAAGATAAAAAAAATCACCAGAAACCACTGACCAATCTTTGCGTTGCGAAGAACGCGGGCTCCGGTATGCAGCTCAAGATCGACCAACTAGGAATGAAGCAGGTGTTTGGCTTGGGTCAGCAGCTCGATGATCCAAGAAAAGACGGCGGATTGGGCGACGATTGGGTTGGGAGAAAAAGGGTGTCGCCGGGTCCCTATGGCAATTTTATGAAGGAGTTTATAGGAGGAGCCGTTGGCGATACACAAATCCCTGTTCTCTACGCAATGGGTGATGGCTACCTTGGCTACGGAATGTATTTTGATAGTCTCGCAAAGCTTTCATTTGATTTTCAAAGTCAACCTTGGAGCGCTTCGACAGATTCTGAGGATCTCAGCGGCTTCTTTTTTACGGGTCCCAATCTAAAAGATTGGCGGAGCGACTACATAGCTTTGACGGGTCGGCCACCGGTTCCACCGCGAAAGATGTTTGGTCTCTGGGTTTCTGAATACGGTTACGACAACTGGCAAGAACTGGAGTCAAAACTTCAGTCTTTAAAAGCCAAAAACTTCCCTGTCGATGGTTTTGTGATGGACCTTCAGTGGTTTGGAGGCGTTCAGTCTCATTCCGATCACACGCCAATGGGAAGGCTTCAGTGGGATGAAAATCGATTTCCGCAGCCTGCAAAAAAAATAGCGGAGCTTGATAAAAATGAACATCTCGGACTGATTTTGATTGAGGAGTCTTATGTTGGAAAGGGACTTCAAGAGCACCAGGAATTGGCGAGTCGAGGCCTTTTGGCAAAAGACTGCTTCAATTGTGGGCCTAGTTACAATGATACGAATCCCTGGTGGGGCAAAGGCGGCATGATTGATTGGACAAATCCAGCTGCTCGAAATTACTGGGCTGAATCTAAGCGCAAAGCCTTGGTCGACATGGGAGTTCAGGGACATTGGACAGATCTGGGCGAACCAGAAATGTTTCAGCCCTGGTCGTGGTACAGTGGATGGCCCGAGTTGGGATTACACAATCATGCCTCGATTCACAATTATTTCTCTTTTTCTTGGCACCAAGGGATTGTTGAGGGCTACTCGAAGTTTCATCCGGAGCGCCGGCCCTTTATCCTGAGTCGATCAGGTGGACCAGGATCCCCGAGATTTGGTGTTGCAATGTGGTCTGCGGACATTGGCTCAAATATGCCAAGCCTCGCCTCGCACCTCCGTGCACAAATGCACATGTCACTTTCTGGATTCGATTTTTATGGTTCAGATATAGGAGGTTTTCATCGAGGAGGGCTCGATGGCGATCTCAATCTTCTTTACACTCAGTGGTTTGCCAACTCTTCGCTCCTCGATATTCCTGTGCGGCCCCACGTTGAGAACACTTGCAACTGCAAAGAAACAGCTCCTGATCGCTTAGGTCACGAAGAGAGCAATCGTGCTAATATCAAATTGCGTTATCAATTGGCACCCTACTACTATTCCTTGGCTCATGCGGCTCATGAAAATGGCGAGGCTATTTTTCCTCCTGTCTTCTATCATTTTCAAGATGATCCTTTGGCTCGCGGTATGGCTCATCAAAAGATGATCGGTCCCAATCTGATGATGGGAATTACGGCCTCCTATGTCGAGACAGTTCGGAAAATCTACTTACCCAAAGGAACTTGGTACGAGTTTTACGAGAATAGTCCAATTGTCAGTCGAGGAGAGTGGGTCTCAGCTCATCCGTTTTGGAAGACCGGAAAATTTCAGCTTCCGCTTTATGTGAGGGAGGGTGCAGTTCTTCCACTGATGGGAGAAACAGTTCGACACTTGGAAAAAAGCTCTGGTGGGGCGGAGGAATTGAGGATTTATCCGTCGAAGAACGGAGGAGAGTTTGTCCTTCGTGAAGATGATGGAGAGACAACTGCCTATATGGCTGGAGCTATAAAGAGAACCAAAGTATCCCACCAATCCGTTGGCAGTGATTATGTTGTGAGGATTGGATCGAGCGAAGGCACTTATGCTGGAGCATCAAATGGGAGAGAGTGGAAAGTGCAAGTCATCAGCCATCGCCCTGTATCCAGTATTTCCTGGAACGGAAATTTACTGGCTAAATCCAACCAAAAAATACCCGGGGGCTTTGGATCATGGGTTCAACCAGTTGGGAAAGGTCCCATTACGGTCTATATTCCGCGAACGGACGATCAGATTTTAAAGGAATTGAAGGTGAGCTATGCCGAATAACCCGAGGGCGATCAAGCTCTGATAATTTTTTGTACGTAGGGAGTGAGGCCTCGGAAGAAATATTCTACGGCAATCATCATAATGATGAGGCCCATCAGGCGAAAGAAAACCTTGTTTCCGCTATTTCCCAGGAGGCTCAAGATCCGCTTTGAGCCAATAAGGAACAGAAAGTTGGCCAAACAGACCAGGGCGATGTTGCTGAACAAAATTGACTTGTGAACAAGGCTGTTGGCTTCCTGAATCAAAACAATCACAACCGTGATGGCTCCCGGACCGCAAATCATTGGAATAGCGAGAGGGGTGATTGCAAACTCCTCTATTTCTAATCGTTCTGCTTTGGAGAGAATTTTTGTTCGAGAATTCTTTCCTTGAAGCATGTCGTAACCGGTAAGGAAAAGAAGAATGCCGCCAACCACTCTCAAACCATCTATAGATATGCTGAAAAAATTAAACAGAAATTGACCCGTCAGTGCAAAGAGAATCATCAAAACAAAGGCAACCAGAGAGGCTGTCCTGGCCACACGAATAGCTTGGTCCCGTTTGACTGAATCGGTGAAGGCAGCGTAAACGGGCAAGGTTCCCAGCGGATTCACAATGGTAAAGATACTCATGAAAGTGTAAAGAAAGTAGGTAAGGATATCCTTCATTATTTCTTAAAATCTCTCTCCATGACGGTTTTTCTTCCGTCTGCACGGGCCGAGTCCATTGCCTTATCACACAGCGAGCGGATCTGATCCGAGAGAGCCTGTAGGACCTCTCCGGAGGTATTCATTTCTGAACTTCGCCGAATGTAGTCCTTTACTTTTGAGGCCACAACGAGAACTTCCGTTTCGCGTACTTTTTTTACTGTGAGTCCTTGAGGATTTTTTGGTACCAAAAAGACTCGGGGGTTCGCCATGGGTGCTGCAGCTTTCGCAACGGCTGGTACCGGCGCCGAGGGGGCCGCCGAGTCAGCTGATTCCAATTCCTGTTTCCACTGTTCAAAGCTGGGGGATTTTTCCTCAATTGCGTAGGCATCACGGTGTCTTGCGGAGGGGAGATGGCGCTCAAAACAGGGGATGGAGCAGAACACGAGCCCAGTTCGATTGCGATTACAGGTTGAAACATTGCATTTGTAGTGGGTCCTTTGATAGCCAATATCAAGCTTGCAGGAACTGCATTTTCGCCAATAAAGTGAAGAAATATCCATGGTTTGAGTGTAATCGCGGAAGCCGCTCAACGGTAGCCCAAATTCACAAGATCATCTGATTTGCGGCACACTCCTATTTGTATTTGACAGGTTCTCGGGCGCATTGCATTATCGGCCAGACAATGGTCTAGGTGCCTTCAGAGTAGGGGCTTTGGTGGGATTTAGCCACAATAACTTAATGATGCTTCTTTTGGTGAGCAAAAGTGAGCGAACGAAGGGAAAAAGAAATGGAAAAGGAAACAAAAGGAACGGGCAGCCTGTTCTTGGGATTGGCGTTAGCAGTGAGTTTGTCCTACGGTACCTTGTCTCATGCTCAGGAATCTTCCGAGACCAAAGCAAAACTGAAAGATGTTAAAGGAGACGAAGGTCAGAAAGATGTTGATCAATTGATCACAAATAAAAAACTGCGTGCAGAAACTGGTTCTAAATCAAAGGTTTCTCTCTCGGCGTCGTTTGGTTACAACGGTGGGTCTGTTGAAAAGCCAGGCAATAAAATTCGTCCAAATATCAAGGCTGCGAAAAATGAGACCGCAGTAGCTGGAATTTCCGGTGCGGTATCCGGGAAATATCGAGTGGGTGAGCAGTCTTCTTTGAGCGCAGGAGTCGGCATCATGATGTTGGCGCCATTTCATGAGTCTCTTGATGCCAGGACGACCAAGAACCAAAAGGGAAAGGACTTGGAGCGAAGAAATATCTCTGATCCCTATTTGACTTACACCTACCTGGATAAATTGGCCGGAGTTCAGTCTGTCACGACGGTAACTGCAATTGCTGTCACGGAAGCGAGCTCTCGAGCAAGTGGTTATGTTGCGGGATTTGGTGTGGATCAGATCTTTATGAAAGATATTGGTACGAGCGGTTTGAGTTTGGGGCTTGTTTTGTCAGCAGAATCGAATGTTTTCGATAAGTTTACCGACGAGGCAAAGGCAAATAGTTCAGATTACAAATTTGGAACCGCTGCAGTTTTGGAGTATGTGATTAATGACACCTTCAATTTTCGCACACTTCTGGCGCAGTACATTGGGCATGGTCGAAATGCAAAGAGCGCCTGGACTTTTTATCAAGAGACCCTCTATCAATCGGTTGGATTGGGTATTTCAGTGACCCGGGATATTTTCCTTTATCCAAATGTTCAGTTTTTGCCAGAGCATCCAAGATCAGATCGCACCAATGTGGCTCTGAGTGCGAATATCAATGTGTTTTAATTAGAGAAATCTAAAAAATATTGCACGAAAAACGAGAACCTGCAGAGAAGGTTCTCGTTTTTTTTAGGCTTAGCTTTAGCTTTAATGTTAGCTTTTGTTTTCACTTGAGCGCAACTTCTTGTTGAGTGCTTGGTACTCCTTTTCCATGAAATACCCATTTATGGTCGCCTTTTTTCTGTAGTACTCCAGTGTTTCGCGGGCCTGAGCGTACTTTTTGTTTTCAATGAGCAAAGACACATAGTTGCGCGCCAGTGAAATTTGAAGGGTGCGAGGTGCGCTCGCAAGGATTCCTTTGTAAACTTTAAGAGCCTCTTCTGTCCGGCCTGTTTGACTCAATACTTCGGCGTAGCTCGCGAGAGCCGCTTTGTCCTTACCTCCCAATTTGGAATAATCTTTGAGTGTTGCTGAGGCTGACTGAAGATCGCCTGTTGATTTTTCCAACTGTCCAAGTTTCGCGAGCAAGGAGATGTCCTTGCTCGAACGATAGAGGCCTTTGTAGGCGTCTTTCAAACAGTCATATTTGCGTCTGCTTGAACAAATCTCAATGAGATTGAGGTGGTCCTTGGGGCTCGCCGTACCTGTCAATTCCTTGATCTTGAGTGGAATGATCGCGAGTGAATAATTGTCCCAGTGCACAACATGGAAAAAGACCGCCAAAATCAGAACGGCACCGGTCATTATTGTGAAATTTGTTTTGCGAAAGCGTTCTTTTTCAACAGCTTCTGTCTGCGGTGATTCTGTCCAGCCACAAGAACAAATTATCATTGTTGAAAAAATTCTTTCTGGCGGAATCGTTTTTCCGCAGGCTTGGCAACTGATAAAATTTGTCAACCTTGTCCCCCTTGTATCAAAAAGGATCTACTGCGCCTTTCTCAATGTTATTTCACAACAGAAAAGCCAGATGTGGTCCCTCATGATCCCCATTATTAATTACCCTCTGACTGCTGTAGAATCCACAATCTGTGCCACTTCAGCAGCCCTTTAACGAGGGGTCGAGGATATTCGAAAGACGAACTTCTTTACATTGGCTATCTATTGAACATCCTTTATTATTACTGGAAATATTTGCATTGAGATGGAACGTTTAAGATTGGGATATGGAGGCCTAGACATGAACATCAAAGCTGAGGAAGTTTCATTTGGGAGTAACTCGATTGCTCGTCTCACTTTAGAGCGTCCTCAAGCGCTCAATGCTCTGACGACTGAGATGTTATCGGAGATGAGAAAGGCGCTTGAGTCTTGGGAGAGAGACCCTCGAATATCACTGGTGTGGTTAGAATCCGGTCTTGATCGAGCTTTTTGCGCCGGAGGAGACGTAAAGTCAATCGTGATGGAGTCTCGAAATGGATCTCCCGATTTCGGAAAGTCTTTTTTCACGACTGAATATGGGCTGGATTATTATCTTCACTGTTATTCGAAGCCCGTGGTGTGTTGGGCTTCAGGAATCACAATGGGAGGGGGTATCGGGCTGGCAAGTGGCTGCAGTCACCGGTTAACAACTTCATCAAGCACATGGGCAATGCCTGAAGTCAGTATTGGTTTTTTTCCTGATGTCGGCGCTGGATATTTTCTAAACCAAATGGTGCCTGGAGTGGGTCTTTTCTTGGGTCTCACGGGCACGCGTATCAGCGGAGAAGTTGCCGTGGCACTCGGCATGGCAACGGGTCTTGTGATGGCCGAAGACAGATCTTCAGTGTTCGAGGTTTTGGGAGCCATTTCAGGCGATGCCAAAAATCACAAAATGCAAAATTCTGGGGAAGATTTTTTTCAAGTTGTATCAGCCTCTTTGAACTCTGTTTCTTCAATCTCGGTTTCTATGGACCACATTCAGGCAGAGAGCCAAGCACAGCTTTTGGAATTGCGGAAAGTGGGGCGGAGGCTCAATCAAATTGAAGAATATGATCAGGGTTTTGAGTTTTTATCTTCCTATCAATTCGAGAACAATCAGAATCAAAAAGGAAGAGACCAATTATTAAATGCTTCAGGTCTTGTGTCTAGAATCATTTGGTCTCACCTTAAGCGATGCCGAAATCTCAGTCTATCGGAGGTCTTTGATTTGGAGTGGTCTCTCGCCGTTCGTCTGAGTTCGGAGCTAGACTTTCGTGAGGGTGTCCGGTCGGTCTTGATAGACAAGGATCAGAGTCCCAAATGGTGTTTCAGTCAGAAGGAAAGCGTTCCGATAGAGCAATTGAATCGGCTTCTCGCTCCCTGCAGTCCACACGACCTACGGGGGGAGTTGGCTCGTTTTTGTCGGTCAAAGACGTAGCTTTGTTCTCATTTAAATGAAGTGAGAAGTAGACAATCAGTTGGAGGGATCATGGCGCTTGGGAATGTGAAAAATTGGAATCGAGCGGCGGTAATTATTTTAATTTTTTCATTGTCAATTCCCATTGGGATATCGTCAGGTGGCACGTCAGCAAAAGGGTCTCAAGCAATTTCACCTGAAAATTCTATGCAGCTGATGGAATATGAGCAACTGATGAGCCTGTCAAAAGAGGACTTAGGACTTTACCTCACTGGGATCAAACTCATGTTGGTCGATTGGGAGAAATCGCAAGCGACTCATCACCCCGAATTGGTTGCCGGAAACACGAGCGAACAATTAAAATTCTTGGATCGAGCCTTTGCTATTCTCGTTGCTGAGAGCGTTTGGGCGAAACCGAACCCTTCAGTTTTACCTGCGGCTTCTCCTTCTCCGGCTTCTGTTCCGGCCCCGGCTGCTACTCCTGCCACTTCTCCTGCTAAGCCGGCTCTTCCGGCTGCTTCACCAGCTCCTCGGGTTGCTCCTCCGGCTGTGAAACCTTCTGTCCCCTCCGGCGGGAGCTCATCGCCAGCCGCGGTGAGAGCCCCGGTGAAAGTGAAGCCTGCCCCTACAACAGCCTCTGTACCTCAGTCGTGTGTTTATGCGGGGTGGATCAGCACAAGGGATAGCAAGGGATATTGTCAAAGGCCCAAAGTTTGCGAAGGTGACGCCAGTAAGAACTCAGTTCAGTGCAACCCCCTTCTCTTCGGAAAGGGAGTTTGCGTTTCCGTAGCAACTGCTGAGGACAGAAAAAAGGCTACAGTCACGTGTTTTCAGAATTCTAAACCAAATTCAAATGTCGTTGAGGAAATAAAGCTGAGCGCTTCGGAATGGAAGACTTTTAATGAATCGTTTGGAAAATCAACAGCTCCTTGCAATAGGGTTGGCGCTCCTCCCTATTGTAAAGTGTTGAGCGATAGACTTCGGGAGTTGAATGTTCTTTTGCGTCCGTCTGTGGCGGTTAAAGAATCGAAGAGAGACACTGCTGTTGTCTCGAAGGGGAAAGATGCACCGAAGAAGGGGCCAGAGAAAGTAGAATCAAAGGCAGGAAAGGCTTCTGTGGAGCGACGAGATAGAGTTGCAGAAAGCCGGGGCGCTAGAACTCGTTCAGTAAGTGGACCAACAAGAAGGCAAGTGGCCCGTGACACTGGAGATGACGGAGAGTCTGATGATGGTGAGCCTTCTGATGAAGATATGCCAGAAGAGGATGTTGCCGAAGCTGAGGACGGCGGCGATCCTCCACCAGCGGCTGGATCTCGCGTCGATGGTGCACCAACCGATAGACGTCGAACGAGCGACGACGGAGAGCCACAATATGGGGGCGATTGCAGGCCTCATGCGCTCGACTTTAATGCCGCTTTTCCAGGCTCTGAAGAACCCAGCCCTATTTTGTCCTTTGAGCAAGCTCAAGACCTCATTTGCAGATCAAAATTTGACCAAAAGCTCGTCGATTCTCGCCTGGAGTTCTTAAGGCGACAAATTGCGAGTTTTAACACTAAGTCCAGGGCCGAAACTGACTATTACCACCGGCTTTGGACTCAATTAAAAGAGAATCTCGTCGCTTGTGTGGGTTTGGTAAAAAATCGAAGTCAGCAAGGTATAAAACCCAGAGGAATCTCTCCTCAATTTCGATTGAATTTTGGTGGGGCAGGCGCTGGAATCATAACTTCGTCGAAGCGAGGCGTGAAAATCGGTCGAAATCAAATCGATCGTTTGTATGTGGATCGGGACTCTTTGGGGGCCTCTTTGTATTCAAACGGTATTGTGGATATTTGCTCAGTGGAAGTTCTCTCGGGTTCGAGCACCGTTCCCGCAACAGGAGCGACAGAAGTTACCCGTTAGCAGCCTTCAAATTATCCAAGTCATCGCAACTTGAGGCTGTTCAAAACAGTCTCTTGTTCGAGTGAGATTTCTGCCTGTGTTTGAAGGTCCAAATTTTTTAAGACAACAACGCCCTTCTTAAGCTCTTCGTCACCGAGAATAAGCGCCCAGCGCGCGTTGGCTTTGGTGGCACGGGCCAGACGTTTCTTGATATTCCCAGAAAAATCGAGTTCTACGGCAAGACCTTTTAGTCTGAGTTCAAAGGCCAGCTTTCGAAGGTGCCGGTCGGCGGCATCTCCGAGTGGTATCATCGTTACGGGTCTCTGGGACTTATTCTGAGGCCTAACAAGTAAAGCCAATCTTTCAAGGCCTGCAGCCCAACCGACACCCGGAGTGGATGGGCCACCCATGAGCTCAACGAGTCCGTCGTAGCGACCGCCAGCTAAAACGGCATCTTGAGTGCCTAGGGCGTTGCTCTTGAACTCAAAGACACAATGAGAGTAGTAATCCAATCCTCGAACCAGACGAGGATTGATTTCAAATGAAATGCCCAAAAGAGTCAGCCCATCCTGAACTCTATCAAAAAAATCACGTGATTCACTGTTCAGACTGTTCTTGAACTCGGGGGCAGTGGATACAATTTTCTTGTCAGCTTCGTCCTTCGAATCAAGAATTCTCAAGGGGTTTAGGCGCAAACGTCTTTGGCTATCTTCACTTAAATCCTTCTCGAATTTTTCTAAATATTGCAGGAGCTTTTCTTTGTAAACCTGACGGCTGATCTGATCACCAATGGTATTAATATCCAAAGAAATTGACGAGAGAATTTCGAGATTCTTGAGGAATGAATACCCCATAGAAATAATCTCTACGTCGCCTTTGGGGTCCGATACCCCCAAAAGTTCCACCCCAAATTGGTGAAACTGTCTCTGCCGTCCTTTTTGGGGACGTTCGTAGCGGAACATAGGACCTTGATAGTAAAGCTTTAGTGGAAGTTGTCGACTCAAATTGTTGGAAATAAAGGCGCGAGCAATTCCCGCCGTGCCTTCCGGTCGGAGCGTGAGAAGATCACCATTGTTGTCGGGAAATGTGTACATTTGCTTATGAACAATATCTGATGTTTCTCCCAATGTGCGCTTAAAGACATCTGTGAATTCAAAAACAGGGGTAGAAATTCCCTCATAGCCATAGCATTCACAGACGGTTTGGGCCTTTTCAACAATCAAGGCCTGGGTTTTAAAATCTTCAAACAGGAGATCATGGGTTCCTCGAGCGGATTGCAAAGACATATTCGCACCTCATTCTGAAAAAAGATATTTGTGAGCTATTTGCGCGGCCAGTTTGGCTGTGCGAAGGTCAAGATCAAGAGGGGGGCTGACCTCGTAAATGCCCAGGGCCCTGACATCACAGCGGTGGAGCAGAAGATGGAGAACAGGAAAAAATTGGTGGGGAGTAAAGCCCGTGGGCCAACTCTGACTGCAACCCATAGCGTAGGAGGATGAAAAGCCATCAATATCCACGGATAAAAAGCATGGCCGCCTTCGAGTGAGTTCGGCTTCAAGGAAGCGACTGACAAGGACGAGAAGCGATTCTCCTGAATACTGAATGTCCTCCCAGAAGAGAATTCTTGCGTTTCGGTCGAGGCACCATGAGACGTGAGCTTTGCTATTGCATTGATATTGTGCTCCGATTTCAACAAAATCAATTTTATCCCCATACTTTTCGAGGAGTCTAAAAAAAGGGGTCCCACTGGTGAGTCCGTTGTCAAGGGGGCGTACATCGAGGTGGGCATCAAAGTTAATAACCAAGGGACGCTCGAGAGGAAAATTCTCAAGCGAACTTTCAATAAACGATGCTCCATCTGAATATCCATAGTCATGGCCTCCACCTAAGCTGAGCCATTTTCCTCTTAGACTGAGTACATTTTTAGCCATTTTCTTTGCTGCTTCATGCCGCTGTTCAAGAGAGAGATTTTGAATGTTCAAATTGCCAATGTCAGTGAGTTGTAGATTTGCATTTGCAATTGGCGGCGGCGTCATTCGGTAAAGGACGCTTCGAATTGAGTCTGGTCCAAGACTTGCCCCGGGGCGGCCGCCGTTGATAAGAATACCTTCTTCGTCCGGATATCCGATCATATAAAAATGGTTGGGATTAACTTCTGCCGCAAAATCCATAGAGGACTGAGTGAGTCCTCCCAGTCGTGGATCGGCTTTGTCGGGCTTTGTAAAAAAAAGAGACTTATTGGCGGGAATAGCAGCCATACTTGCTCACTTCTCCGAAGTTGTTGCTGGCAAAAGGTGGATTGTTCTTTTGATTTGGCCAGTTTTAGCATCAAATATGTCAATCTGAAGTTTGCCTCGATAGAGGGAAAGGTTCCCGACCTCAATCGAATGAGATGCGTTGCCAGCAAAGCTGTCGACCATCAGTATCGACCATCCTGATCCTGGATCTGGAACGACGGTGTACCGGAGTCGTCTTGATGGTTGAATGGCTAGGGATGGATCTTCCGTGGGAGCAGCTAGATAAAGATCAAGCTGACTAAAGTTTTTGAAGTCAAATATATCGCTTTCATGATTTTCCCAGCGTCCCAAGAGTTTATGTAGTCCCACGAATTCGAGGGTGACCAGAGAGACGACCTGCAGACTTGCATCATATTCTCCTTTGCCGGAAATATAATCCCCCGTTCGGAGTTTCTGTATGTCCTTTATAATGCCAGCGTCTCTTGAGGAAATCTTAATCCTTTGCCTGAGATGCCTCATTTTCAAAAAGATGCCAAAGTTGTTCACAACAACTTTTCCCTCAATGGCAGTCAGGGCATGGGTCTTCAAAGTGAAAGAAAAGAGAAACAGTAAAATCGCCCAGGAAATAACCTTCATTCCTATTCTGATAGGGAACTTCGTCCACTCAGGCAACTCAAATAAAGCGTCTAACGCGAGGGGTATTCGGGAGAAAAGGATCTAACTCGCTGCAAAACTAAATGACGTCTTGCCGCTATTTTCGATAGTCTGTGCCCCTATGGCACATATAAATTGCTCATTTGTCGTACCAGCTCCCATCAAGGAAACCTTTGAGTTTCTCACTGATCCTAAGAGAGTTCCTTTTTTATTGGCGGGCAAAGTGGACGTCGAGATAGAGAACGCAGAGGCCGATCTGGTGAAGGGTTCTGAGTTTAGTTACCTGATGACAAGAGCGGGAATTTCTCAATACTTGCGTTTTCGTGTTGAAGAGGTTTCTCGGGGCAACTCTCTGACCTATAAGCAAACGGAAGGGATCTATCGTCGATGGATCCACACTCAAAAATTCTCATCTCATGGACGGAACCAAACCTTGGTTACTGACATCGTGGACTACGAGCTGCCCTTTGGTTTTATGGGCCATTTGTTAGACGATCTGTTTTTTCGTAAAGATCTGACAAGAATTCTACAAGGGCGACTGGTAAAGGCTGCAGATCACTTCCGCGGCCTTTACCCAGTTGAATCAGAGGACAATCTGGCTGAAAAGGAGAGTTCCAAGCTGGCGGAATCTCCGTAATCAAGCCTTCAATTGGTCTTCCACAAATTTCCAGTTAACCAGTTTCCAAAAGGATTCGACGTACTTGGGTCTTGCATTGCGATAGTCGATGTAATACGCGTGCTCCCAAACGTCACAAGTTAATAGGGGGGTATCGCCTTTAGTCAGGGGAGTATCGGCGTTGGCAGTCGAGTAGATGGCGAGTTTCCCATCGGATTTTTTTACCAACCACGCCCATCCCGAACCAAACTGATTGGTCGCGGCCGCTGAGAATTGTTCCTTGAATTTCTCGAGAGAGCCGAAATTCTTACTCAGTTGATCGGCCAGAATCTTGGCCGGTTCGCCTCCCGCTTTTGGGGCTAGGCAGTTCCAATAGAAAGTGTGGTTCCAAATCTGAGCAGCGTTATTAAAGATCCCTCCAGAAGATTTCTTTACGATATCTTCGAGACTCATGTCTTGAAACTCAGTTCCGCTGATCAGTCCATTTAATTTATCCACGTAGGTTTTGTGGTGTTTTCCATAATGGTATTCAATTGTTTCAGGGGAAATATGAGGAACGAGTGCATCATTTGAATAAGGTAGCGGGGGGAGGCTAATGGCCATGTAAGTACTCCTTTGGGGGGGGGTTCAAAAAACAAACCCAGTCTAGCGGAGCTTCAAGGGCTGAGGCAAGGATCAGAGGTGACGCCTATTATAAGGAATTCAAATCTGATCAGAGGTCCGGATTTGTCAATTGATCGAGAGACCAGGTGGCCAATGGACCTAGTTTTGGATGATTTAAAAAGACCTGAATATCTGGCACGAGCCCTTTTAGCTTTAAGTTGGTCGCCACGACAATGGCATTTCGTTTGAGTCCAGTTCCACCGGCTCTGATTAAAGGCGTCAATCTGAGGTCACGCATGAGTTGTCTGTTTGAAGTCCTGAGAATATATCCTAATTCTTCTTCTCGATCTTGAAGATCGAGAAGATGTTGTGATTCTTTTGTTTCTGTCAGTCTTGCTCCAAAAACTTTTTTGTTCCAGGGGCAGACAGATTGGCAAATATCACAGCCGAAGAGCCAATCACCAATTTTAGAGCGCAGTTCCGAAGGAGGATTTTCCCGGCTTTCGATGGTCCAATAGGATATGCATTTACGGGCATCAAGCTCTCGCGGAGCAACGAGAGCCTGAGTCGGACATGCGTCGATGCAGCGAGTGCAGGTTCCACAGTGGTCCGGTGTGAAAGAAAGGGCCGCGTTGAGTTTGAGGCTTGTGAGTATTTCGCCTATGAAAAAAAAGCTACCGTGATGACGATCAATCACACAAGTGTTCTTGCCAATCCAACCCAGCCCTCCTCGATAGGCCAGATCTCTCTCTAAGACGGGAGCTGAATCGGAGCAAGGATAGAACTGTTCTTTCGGAAACAAAGACTGAAGAGTTAAAGTCAATTCTTTGAGAGCTTGAGTGAACCAAAAATGATAGTCTTTGCCTCGGGCATAACTTGCGATTGCATTTTTCCGCAAAGGAAATTCTTCATGGCCAGGTACTGTGGGAAAATAATCCTGCGCAATCACAATGGCGGAGTGAGCCTTCGGTGCATAAAGTTGAGGCTGTTCCTTTTGGGCCAAATGGGTTTCTAGATACTTCATCTCTCCATGAAAACCTTTCTCAAGCCAATTTTTATACAAATCAAGACTGAGTGCTGGCTGAAGAGGAGCAAAACCGTATCGCTTGAAACCCTTGATTTTGATCTGTTCTTCGATTTGTGTCATGATGAGGATGGTCTATATAAACGGTGAATAGTTTGCATTTCAGCGAGGTTCCTACCAATTGAAAAATTTCGATCAGCATCCACATTTTACTGCCGTTCAAGAGGTTTGCCAGAGATTGTTAAAAAACGGCTATAAGGCCTATCTTGCCGGAGGTTGTGTTCGAGACTTTTTGCTTGGACGCACGGCCCACGACTTTGATATCGCAACTGATGCGCGTCAAGAAGAATTGGAAAAACTTTTTCCTTCAGCTCTCTCTGTGGGGAAACAATTTGGGGTGCTCATCATCCCATTTTCGGGCTTCCAAGTGGAAATCTCTTGTTTTCGTGCAGACGGATTGTACCTCGACGGACGCAGACCCTCCACTGTTCGCAGAGCCAGCCCAAAGGAGGATGCCGAGAGGAGGGATTTCACAGTGAACGCCCTTTTTTGTGATTTCTCCACGGGACAGATTATTGACTTCGTTGGCGGTTGCGAAGATTTGCAAAACAAGGTGCTGAAGACTGTGGGAGATCCAGAGTTGCGCTTTGAAGAAGACAAACTTCGTCTTTTGAGGGCCCTGCGGATCTCAGCTCAAATTGACTTTAATATAGAGAGACAAACATTTAAATCTATTTACAAATTGTCGTCCAAGGTCAATCTTGTATCGCAGGAAAGAATCACCTCCGAACTTCGAAAAATGATGTTGCTGAATGATCGGGTCAGAGCCCTACACGATTTGGTTCTAACGGGGATGGCTCAGGTGATTCTCCCTGAGTTAAGGATGATGGCCAGATCGGACTTGCATTCTTGGGCTCGCACCGGACGTCACTTAGCACACAAGATTGGCGATGAATCCCGATGTGGACTTCTCTGGGCTCTTCTTGTGTGGCCCGAGGCGAAGGCCCGTGGGCTTGATGATATTCCGGTGGAGCACCACAAGGCCTGGATGCAAACAGAATTTGAACCCTTCTTTCGTCGCCTCAGGCTTCCTAGAAGTGAGATCCTTGAAGCACTTTTTGTCTTGAGCCATTCAGGCCTATTTGTGAAGGGAGGGGCGGGAGGTGAATCAGATCCTATTCCTTCTAACAACAAAACTCTGAGTGCTGACGAGGTGAGTTGCCTTATGAATTTAGACGGGCCACATGGGATATCCTTATTGGATTTTTCGATGCTGTTAAGTTCGATCGAAGGGACTGGTCAGGAGCGTCTTCTTAGGCTTCATAAAGAGTTTGTCTCAAGAGACCAAGGCGATGGCCATTTGGAAAAGCCTTGGATTCAGGGCGCTGACCTCTTGAGTCTCGGAATTGATGAGGGCCCTAAAATGGGTTTGATTCTTGATCGAGTTTACCGACTTCAAATTTCAGGACTGATTCGAGATAAAAAAGAGGCCCTGGACAAAGCCAGGACCATGTTTTCTGAAATGACATCTTGAAGCTTGCTGGGAGTGCGAGCGGTTAGGGTTTGAACCAGCAGAGTGGTCGCTGACCTTTTTGAAAGCCTGAAGATACAGTGCATGTACCTTGACGATAGTCTCGGTCATTGAGTTCCGCATTGAGATCAGCCGTGCAGATTGAGCCTTGAAAGTAAGTGTCGAGTCGGCATTGCGTTCCAGGATGTGCGTCGTCCGTGGCTGCGACTACTTTTTGGTCCGGGGTATTGAACAGGGCCGGAGTGGTTTCCTTTTTTAAATCCTTAAAGAGCTCTGCTGTCGACATTCCACCCATGGAGGCGCGAGCACAGAGTGCCTGTTCTTCGGGGGACTGAAATTGAGCGGCGCATTCTGACAAAAGATAAGGGTCGAGATTGCTGTTTTGAACCCATGCGAGGTTATCAGCAGGCGTAAATACGCGGCGCAAGCATTTAAGAACCGCAAAATAGTCGCTCTGCCCCTCGTTACTTGCCCATGAATTAAACCAGCCATCACTGACCTTCGGCGTTCCCCCAATGTGATGTCCAACTTCATGGCAGGCAACCAGTGCAAAGCCCTCCGTGGTGATAGCAGGGTGGCGAGCGAGACCGCCATACATGTTCACGACCCAGGTGCTGCCGTAGCGCATGGCTGAGGCGTTTACAGTCCCATCGCTCCACAAGCGGCGAATTTGAAGAGTGCCTCCTTTTGCGGCGGCGATAGGAGCATAGACAGCTTCAACAGCGTTAAGAACTGAATTGAAATCGGTCTCAGTCAGTCCGCCAGCGGCGGCGCCCACAGGAATATTCATCGTATTTTCTTCGACAAACCCAGCACAGAGTGTTTGAGGAAAGTCGAAACCAAGACCAATACCCACTCCTCCAAGCCAAGCGAATAGAAACAAAATCCGTTTTGTTATCATGTGCGAGTCCTTTCTAGAACTGGCTAATTCTTATTGTTTGTTCTAGCATAGGCAGCGCAAAGCTATACGGGAAGAGGATTTCAGGAAGCAGGTCCCAAATTGGAACTAATCTAGACAAGAGTCCCGAGAGGGGATGGTCGAGTTCCGAATAAAATTAATAGGGAACCAATCAGTGGGAGGAAGTTGGCGACGAGGAGGAGCGACGTTCACGGGCTTTCATTCCCGAGTGGTTTTTCCAGTTGTAGGCAGAGTCACTCAAATAACGTTGCTGCCAAGCATCCCATCGTTGTCTTGGAAGTCGCTGTAGGACACGACCTTGAGAATCAAAAATGTTATTTTCTTTGCCGAATAAGAAATTTAAAAGCTTGCCCATATTCCTCACTTCTTGCAGTAATATAGCCATTTGAGGCCCAAAAATCAAATGATCAAGTGATCATATAATCAAGTAACGGCGATGATGCGTCTTTTAAAATTAAGGCTAAAGCTAAAGTTAAAGGTGAAGCCACTGTTGGGTGGTCGGGAGGAGTAAAGTGGAGAAACTCTTTGGAAATGCTGACAATGGGATCAGGCATTATGTGCAGAATTTATTGAAGGCAGAAGATGCCGTCCTGGCAGCAGCGCGAAAAGAGTGTCTGTTATCAGGGATGCCTGATATCCAGGTCAGCGAATTTGATGGACGTCATTTGGAGGTTTTGGTCCGAATGGCAAATGCAAAAAAAGCTGTCGAGATCGGAACTTTGGGGGGATATTCGGGGATTTTTTTGATTCGTGGGATGGGTCCAAATGGTCATTTGTATACCTTTGAACTCAGCCCCGCTCATGCTCAAGTCGCTCATCGTAATTTCAAGGCCGCGGGTCTTGAAGGTCAAGTTACGCAATACGTAGGGCCGGCTCTTGAAAATCTGAAAAGCATTGAAAGCGAAGGGCCTTTTGATTTGGTTTTTATTGATGCTGACAAGGCAAGCTATCCTCAATATCTGGATTGGGCAGAAAAAAATCTTCGTACGGGGGGAGCTGTGATTGGAGACAACAGTTTTGCCTTTGGGCGAATTGGGGCTTGCCTTCCAGGTCAGGAGGAATCGTCTTCAGTCCTTGCGATGCGTGAGTTTAATGCAAGGCTTGCGAGTTCCGTTCAATTTTGCACAACGATTTTTCCGACGGGTGAAGGGCTCACCGTCGGAGTGAAAATCTCGTAGAAATCAGATGGATAGGAAAATAGAGCTATAGATTCTGTCCCCACCGTTTTCCTGTGATGTAGCGGGTGAAGTATCCTTCGATTTTTTCCTCGGTGGCCGTCGAAGCAATGTAGACTTTTCCGTTGTGCTCAACCACTTGACCTCCTGCCATCGCTACGGGAACTGCTCCGATTTCCAAAGAAGGGATCTCGATCTTTAAGCCGTATTGGCTAAATCGTTTCAAGACATTTTCAACTCTCTGTTTTACCAGATAAAATTGCGCAATTGTCGGTCTATTATGAGTAAAAAAGACCAGCCTGCCGGAGATTTCAAAAACTTCAAAATAATCAAGCAAACCTGATTCAATTTGATCGTCAGTCGCTTTTATTGAAATGTAAAGCCTTCCGTTATGGCTGACAACCTGTCCTCCATCCATTTTTAGAGGTGCAAGGCCAATCTCTGCGGTTTCCACTTTCGGCTCAAAGTGATGGTTTAGAATCTCGCTGAGGATTGTGCTGACTCGTCCTTTGGCAAGAGCAAACTCAGCGATCGTTGGATTGTTATGAGCAAAAAAAAGCAATTTGAGTTGGCGTTTATGGGCATATAAAAATTGACTGGAAAAATAGGTTTGATACTCGTTGGAGTCAGGGGCTTCTCGAGCATTCCCTGAAAATGAAAGAAAAAGACCATTGACTGACAAAGCCAACAACAAAAGGCGATATTTTATTTTGACCACAATGTCCCCCGTTAATTCCTTATGGACAGTCAATAAAATATGAGCAAATCCGTCAACTGGTTTGAAATGATTTTTTCAAGATGCGAGATTTCTCGGATGATCTCGGCTCGGAGCTCGGCTCAGCGAAAAAGAAAGTGAATTGTGATTCTCTGGCCGTTGGGTCCGTTGATTGAAACACGGATGGCCTCGTCGTTGATCTCTTCTGCGAGGACATCTGCTTTCCACGAGGCAATACTGATCAGCTTTTGAATCCATGAATCAATGGATTCTTTGGAGCCAAATTCGCTTTCAGAATAAATCGCACCCAGATGAAAATAGAAGTTCAAATCCGTTCCACTTTTCATTGTGGCCTCTAATGCATGAAGTGTAGCGGTAAACAAACAGAGTCCGCAGAACCCTCCCATAAAGTGGACCTTTGAGGCTTTAAAATCTAAGGAAAACTCTCCTCCCTCCGAGTAATAAAGCGCCGTTGCTTCATCGAAAAGATCTTTGCTTTTCAGGAAAAAGCGATCAGAGGTTATAACCCATCGAGGCATGTTATGAAATTGAGGATCCTCCCGCAGTCTTCGGGCCGACTCATCTTGCAAATGACCCATTTGGTGGACGATCAGGATCACTGCGTCGGCGCTTGCCAGGTTGGTCCAAGAATTCATGTTTGATGGCTTGTGGCCACCTTGAAGGATTCTTTGCTTCTTGAGTATCGTCATTTCCTTAAGTGGCCTTCGGTGTATAGAAAAGAGTCTTCGGAAGTAACCTCTTTCGGGTGGAATGCCTAAGTGGGCTCCCAATAGTCTGCCACAGGTCGATTGAATCGGACCGTGTGGGGGGTCCACCATAAAGAAATGCTGTCCAGCTAGAGCCTGCGGTGCAGTGAGAGAAACCAGAAGGAGAGTCTCAAGGAGAGGGGCGAGTAGACTTTTGACCACCCCTTGAGAAATCATGATTTCATGCTTATTCAAAAATGGTTCCTCGCTTTGGAAACATTTCGCCGACGGCCTCGTTCGAGAAATTTTTGAACGAATTCATCGGGAACACCCACCTCCAGAAGAGCTCGGGCCGCCCCCTCATACATCGGAGCAAGATCAGAATTAGAACCCGGTAAGAGACGATAATTATCTACGTGCATATTTGCAAATGGACTTTCAGATTCATCTCCTAGTTTTGTCGTCTCAGGATTGTGAGTAGAGGTGATGCTTAACACCCCCGTCTTATTCAGAGCTTCACTGAGAAAGACACTTTCAAAATCTGCTCTGATTTGTGCAATAGTTCCTGGTGCAATTTCATCCATTAGGACCAGCTGATAGGGGTCTTGAGAGGCTCTTGGATAAACTCCTCGCCAGAGTTCTCGCACTTCTGCCATAAAAAGGCTATCACCCACAGAAGGATTGTCTTCTGGGTGCAGATAGACGATGAGCCCCATAGGAGTCAACTGCATAGACTTCGCTGGAACCGGCAGGCCCATTTGAGCAAGAGTTAGGAGTTGTCCCACCATTCTCAGAGCCGTTGATTTGCCCTGGGCATTTGGTCCTGTCACAATAAGATGCCTCTTGCCATTTAATCCGATTTGAACGGAGTTTGGAATGGACTTGGCCTCTCCGTCTATCTCATCCTGAAGAGTTCGTAGCGAGTGTCCCTCTTCAATCGAAAGGACAGGTCCACTTGAAACTTTGGGATCGATAAATTGAGGAAACATCGTCCACTTCTTTTCAATAGCATGTTGTGCAAGCTCATAATACATAATGAGCTCACTAAAAGCGTCTATCAAAAGGGAAAGTCGTTGTCCAAGGCGCAAGGACGAGTCTCCATCCCCTGCAAGGGTCTTTCTGCTACCTCCGCGCCTCATCGATTCCCAGCCACTGGCTCGTTCAACGAGGTTTTCATGAGTCAAAAGATCTTCTGAAGTTATGATTTGTTGAATCCATTCACCAGTCGCTCCCCCTTTTTTATCACCAGAAACGGATTCTAGAATCCAAAGAATTTGCCTCAGCCTCGGAGATTTTACTTTTTCCTCTTTCAGAATATCCAAAATTTCCAAAACATCCTTAAAAAACTGAATGCGTCTTTGTAAGTTATTTTGAGCGGCACCTACCATTCCGCTCAATTTCAGAGGCGCTTCTGGATTTCTCCGAAGAACTTCATGAATCTCTTCTTCTCCAGGCGGCCGAAAGAGAATCGCAGCCGATTTTGGTTCAGGGTGGTGATACTCGTCATCATCGAAGGCGCTTTTTAGCCAATCCTTAGTTTCAGGCTTTTCTATCATTTTCTTTAATTTGGCTAAAAGAGAACCAGCCGTCATTAATTCCTTCAGAGCGCCCTGACGCAGCTTCAGCTCTGTTACATCAGTGAACGGAGCCTGAATTAAAGTATTGATACGGAATTTGGTGCGCAATTTAGATGGAAAATCAAGCGCTCCCATATCCATCGCTGTATAGGTTTTGCTTCCAATATCTCCTTTTGGAAAAAACCATGTTCTTGTAGCCCCTCTTGTCTCAGGACTTTGCTCATCTGTCTTGCTGGGTCGGATTTCTGGACCATCATATCTCGAGTACGCATCGAAATAGGCTTCCTTCTTCGGAGGTCTTCTGCTGTCTTTCCTCAAATAGGAAATAATCTGACGTCTCTGACTTCCTGAAAGGAGCGACTCTGCGCAAGTTGGAGCAGCCTCAGCGCCTTGTGGGCGAGTGACGAATCCGATGATAAATACCAAAATGAGTGAAAAAATAGTTTGATTTAACATAATTGTCGAACACAATGCGCAAAGTGTGCCATGAGATAAGGGAGGAGTCCGGTGAGACTCTGGTCGACTTTGAGGGACATAATTGCCGCATTTCAGGCCAAAGAGAAGGCCGGTAAGCAAGGAGTGACCCTCTTTGGATCCAATAGCGACAAATTAGAGCCCTAGTGAATCTGGCATACTTCTCGCAGTTCGAAGGTCCATGGGGCAGTTTTCATTCTACCTTTTCGCGCTTTTGATTGCGGTCACCGTAGCGTCACCGCAGGTATTCGCTCATGTTAAGTGCATCAAGATGTGTAAAAGTACTGAGCTTGGAACACCAAAGGTGATTGATGAAGCCACGATTGAAAGAGAAGTCGAAATTATTTGGTACCCAAATTCACAATACTTTCCAGTCACTCACACAGAACTTGTGGTCGATGGAACACTTTGGAGTGGTTTTTTTGGTTATCAAATGGAAGGAGAATCTGTTGATCGAGAACGTGCTGCCAAAATTGGCGGCAGAGGATTCCTCTCATTTCATTTAAAAGTGACTGATTCCGAGCTTCACCGAATTCAAAAATATCTAAAGGAAAATAGTGGTAAGTTCAAACTCCAATTCTGTGTCTCTGCTGTATGCAATGCTGTTACAAAGAATTCTGGAATTGTAATTCCATTTCCATTTTCCCAGGTCCCCACCTTGGCGGTAGCCTATCTTGGGTTAGTGCAGAAGCTCGGATATAAGAGGGTCACGAAAATTGAATGGGTAGGACAACGAAAACTAGGTAAGTTTTTGAGTATTCAACCGTTCTTTGAATCGTGGATGGCCTATGCATTCGGGAGGCTTACTGTTGGATTTTTGATTTCTGGATTCGACCATGCACACAGATTTATTGAGACCTTGATTCCGGTCCTTTCATCGATGGGTTTGGGTCAAAATCAAAATTTACTTTTACCCACAACGGAACAAACCATTTTTCTTCGAATATGCAATCATACTCAGAAAAAGTGCCAGAAGTCGCTCATTTTTCCCATGGAGCCTGCCTGATCAGGCGCTATTGTGCGCCTGAAGACCGCCTGACTGTTGTCGGTTGAGCAATTCTGTCCCCTGATTGAATCTGATTCCAAGACTCACGGAGCGATTTTAAGTCGTCGTTGTTTAGCTTGATTTGTCTTCCATCCGGAAAAACAGCGTAACTTTCAGGATCCAATCCAATCGATTTGTCTTTGGGATCCCGAACCAGTCCAAACTTAACCGATCGGCAGTTGAACCCTGAGGATTCTGAGACGTCGCCATTAACGAGGATTTGCCTACTGGGTGCTTTTTCTCTCTCGAACTTATCAACGGCGTCTCGCACCACTGAGGATTTACTGAGTCCGCATAAACGGTTAGCGTCAGGAGAACTGTCGTTGATTTTTACTAGACTGGTGACAGGTGGATTTTCACCTTTCCCTTGTGCTTTCGGACCAGTCGCCGCTGGATATGTCTGACTTGGGAGTGCGGCAAACAAGCTATTTTTAAAAATCTCATCTGGAATTTCATTCAGAAGGTCTGCGACGGAAAGGGCTATGACTTTTCCATATGAAGTACGACGCATTTTCGGATCCATAATCCAAGAAGCTTCTATGCCTTCTGTTAGAGCCACGCGGATAGCCATTTCTGATAGATCAGGGGATAGGACTTTTAATCTCTCGAAGAAGATCCTCAGGCTCTCTATTGATGACCGCAGATTAGTTTGCGCCTGTATTTTATCAGCCTCCCACTCTTCGTCACGAAAAAATTGGTGATCTGACTCCCGCTTTAGAGTCGACACGTTCGCATGTATCTCCGCAAGAAATGATTTAATCGAATCTTTTACTTCTACTTCGAAACGCGGCATCATACTCCCTGGCATTCCAGCAAAAAGACCTTCTTCCTTAGTCAATTTTAATCCAGTTTTCCAGCTTAAAGGCACTCTTCTCCTGATCCCTTCTAGGTAGAAATCCCAAGCCTGAACATACATACTAGAGGTTCCCCGATTCGGATCAAAATATGGCCAAGCCTTAGTGAGATTATACATCAGTCTGGATTCCGCGACCTCCGCCTCGGTAACAAGCAATTTAGTAGCCTCTGCAGAGGGAATTACATATATTTGGCAAACCAGGGAGCCAAAAAACAATACCTGCCACGGTCCCATCCACCAACTGGGCACTTGAAAAACGGAGCTAAAATAACCTTTTCGAATTCCTACTTTTTTTCCTGATCTTGATGGCATAGTATTTTCACCCTTTTCTTCTGAGGAAATTCTCTTACGCCCCCTAAAGTTGCAAAATACGTTCCCGGCAATGGCTCGATTGTCGAGTCAAGAGACATGAATTTAATGACGGATGTTCAATACTTATGCACGCATCTCCTTTGTTTAATATTCCCACCTTTGTTACTACTAAGCGATTCTGTCCGGGTCCAATTACCAAGGGAAAATGACCTCTTTTTGTTTCATTGTGCGACACTCCCTGATCTGATTTTAGCCACTTATGTCAGGGCGGTTGTTAGCGGAGGGATAGGTCATGGGGTCACAGGATTTACTCGTTTCAAAAGTGATAGTCATAGGTGAAGCAAACAATGTGACTCGATTTGAAGCAGAAACTCTTTTGTAGGTCTCGGGTCGAACATTAAGGCGTTACTTAACAAATTAACGGGAAGAGCGCCTTGATTCGACATGGGAATAAGGGGCGTGCGCCAAAGAACAAATTGGCATCGGAATCAAAAATGTCGAGTGGAATATGTCATGATGGAAAAGTATTTCGATTTCAACATGGTTCATGTCCTCGAAAAGTTGCATGTGGAAGGTATCAATCTCAAACGCGAAACTTTTCGGAGCTGGTGTCATGAAATAGGATTGGTCAAAAGAGTAAAGAAGCGTCGGGTGAAGCCACGCTATGAACGCACCAGGATGTCTCAGTCGGTCCTTTTAATCCAAATGGAACGGCAGCCACCATAGATGGTTTGATAATCGGGAAACATGTCTTATTGCGGCCATCGACGACGCAATCAGTGCAAATGATGTAGCAAACCAATGAATACCTCAAAACCGTCTATCTCCCTCATCAGCATAGCCCACGATACTCTCTGAGACTGCACAATTTGAAGGCTGCCTGCCAAGCACTTCCGGGGCACTGTAAGCTTGAAGAGATCTTCTGCATCAAAGATACAGAGTTGTTAATCGGGATCACGTCATTGGTCTCGGTGGAGAAAAATATCTGATCGCTGACCAACTGAAATTTTCAATCTACAACCAAAGAATCGAAATCCGCTCTCAAAAACCTGCGCAATGGCAGTGATATTTTGCAGGTCGACCGATCCGGGTTAAATTGATCGAAAAGTTCAAAAAAATGATCGCATGACTATCCCTCAGATAGCACCCTCCGGATCTTGTTGCCTCACCATCAGCCAGGGATTCAGCAACTATTAGATTGAGTGCCGGATTCTAAGAAATGGTGTAAATCGAAAAATTTGAATTTGCTCCGGCACAGGCTTGTGAGGAAAATCTTCAGTTTGCAGCAAGCTGGGTACTTCTCCGAGATATAATTTATCATAAAAATAAGTTTGATTTTGAGAAAAAAATAGGGTGAGTAGTCAAGACCACATTGTTTCATACATCAAATGTCTGCGGGATCTGATCCCAGGAGGCTCTTCTATGAACTCTTCTCTCTATTCCATTCTCCTTTGTGGGATTTTTATAAGCTTTGTCGCTTCCTTGGCCAGTATTCAAAGCCATGCCGAGGAAGCTTCTTCCGCAGTAGAAGTGGATCAAAGCTGCGGCCCTTCCTATATCACCCAAGTGGCAACTACAGGAGATGGACACTTTGTGGCTTTAACAGAGCGACTTTGCTCTCCGATTTCATCGGAGAGCTCTTTATCTCCAAAAAACCGAATTGAGAGCGTGCAATTGGTAGTTTTTGATTCTGACGGAAAGCGCGAGAAAAACTGGGATGTGACAAGTCTTTTTGTTGGGTCTGGAAGGTCCCCCAAGGATCAACTGGAACCCCTCAGCCCTCAGATTAAAATTTTCAGTGGCGCGGGCGCGGATCAATTTTTTATTGTGTCTAATGGCGGGACTCGGATCTATACAGCTAACACCCAAGGAGTTTTGCAGTCATTCTATTTGGATAATCCGCCAAACAATGAATTCTTCACTTTGTTCAGCAATAACATGATGTGCTATTCAGCTCATTATCAAATTGAAGAACTCAAATCTTTCCGATCCCCCGATAGCCAAGTTTGGCTGGTTGGTAAAGGATTTGCTGTGGGTAACGACTGTCTGAATACTAAAACAAACAAAAGAATGAAGGAATGGCGCGAGGCCGTTATCTTGAGTAATTCATTGATGTCGTCATCTGAGAAGAAGGGCGATGACGTCAAGGTAGCGCTCTCGGAGGCTCCATCGTCATTTTCACAGGTCTTTGTGCTCTATCCTAATTATGATGATGAGAGTGCTCGGGTATTTGGTGGGTTGGGAATAGATTGGCCCACCTCAGTCGGTCCAACCAATCCCAGGCCCAGCTTTCAGACCTTGGTTGACAATGGTTTCTCAGGAATCTTGGTTGTGCCAGCAGATAGTAGCAGTTATTCGAATAGGCTTGAAATGGTAAATCGCAAATGCGGCGAAGGCGGATCTACTCGTGAAAGCTGGTCCTGGTGCGGACAAGAAAAGAATTATCAGGCAGGTCCGAATTCCCTCCGACAGTTTTTTCCCTTGAGTATAACTGTAAAAGAAAGTGTTAGTTATAAATTGATAAAGAGCAGTGACACTATTGGGTATCTTTTCGGGCCTTATTTTTATCCTCCAAGGTCGATGGAATTCGTTCATCGGCATGGTCTGGCCTCCGAGGGGCAATGGATAACTGCTTCTCTTGGATTGAAAATGAAACCCAACATTTCGCAAGCTCTAAGTGATCAAGACTATCAAGTTGATGCCCGCATCTTTCTTCCCGATTACCCATTGAGAAAAAATCGTTGGAATTTACCGATATTGAAACATCTCCTAACTGCTACTTCCCGTTACAGCAAAGATTTCGACGTGGATATTTTTGAAGATCCTGCAGCCGTTTTTGTATTGTTGAAATATACTGATGGACCGAGCGATGACTTTGCTCCCCTTAATCTAGAATTAAATATCAATGTAGCCGCTAATTCCAAGGATGCGGGAGAGATATCAGAAAATGCCAATGAAGAATCTGATGATAAAGATCAAAAGGCGTCTCCGCCGGTATTCGAAAAAGTGACTTCGGATTTTAACTTGGTACGCTTCATCAAGACTGAGCAAGGGCTGGAGGTTGACAGGGGCTTTTCAGCTCAACTTTCTCAATCCTTGGAGGGAGCAATGTCACGAATCACCGCTGCAGCTATTGGAGACAACGGGGTTCTTTTTCTGGCAGGCATATCTGCAGACGGGAAAAGAAGTGTCCGGTTGGTAAAAACGAAGTGATCTCGGCTGATCTTCCTATTTGTGAGCGCCGCCAAATTCATCCGCAAGACAGGTTCACGCAAGAGTCAATGAAATCGAGTCCGCGCTCTTCATCAACATGTTTGCCTCGGATTTTTTCATAGATTGAAACTCTACGTTCAAAGCACTTTTCGCTGGCATCAGCAAAGGCCTCGTTAGCCGTCGCACCTCTTCCGATTATTGTGCCAACGTCTCCCGACTCATATTTGCACTGAAAAGTTTTTGGAGTTGAATTGGATGGATGGCCGTCGGAGTGCTCGCCTGCAGGTCGCGCTGCCGCTCGATAACTTGCGGCAAGAATCAGTAAGACCGAGAAAAAACCATAAATGTATTTCATTACAATGCTCCTCTTTATAGAGCTTTTGAAGAGCAAGAGCTAAGCCATAAGAACTTTACCTCAGCTTCGTAACTGGCTGAAAATATTGACTTAAATCGAATCAAAAAAATAATTAACCAAGCATCTATAGAATTTTGACCAGGATGACAAAATGGGCTTGCAGGTTGAATAGATCTTAAACATAGCTGCTGCAGAATGGCTCAGAAAAATATAAGACAACAAACTTAGTAAAGAGTGGCATGAGCGAGGCGAAAGGCGACGACGAGAAGGTGGCCATCTTTGATGTGACGTCGATTCCGAATAAGGTCAGCTAGATCAACCCAAACAAGAGGGGTGTTGGTTTTCGCTGGAAATGCGGAAGGGTCAACCTCGACGACAACGGGATAGACAATTTCAGGAGCTAAACCGGGAGTAGGGTGGTAGGCTCCGCCGAGACCATAGGTGCGACGAACCCTTAGCCCAAAATCACTTTGTACATGCGATTTAACGAATTCGATTCCAGATTCAAGAGTGGTGATCTCTTTAGGAATCCTCCATGCAGGATTGACTGCGATGTCGGAATAGCCCTCGTTTAATTGTATACCGGGTAAATTTCGCGTCTCAATTCCGACAAAAATATTATTTCCCATTCGAAAGCTGGGAATAACTGAGATCACAGAATTGCTGAACTTCTTAGGGACGATATATTCCCTTTCGGTTGTAAGGATTGTATTTCCCTGTTGATCAAAGTCAGAGAATTGCCCAGTTCGAACTTCAAGAAATTGACCAAAATTTCTAAGATCGACCTCTTGAAAGACTCGGGCCCTGCGTCGCGGAGACAGTACGTCAAAAGCAGATTTGATACGAGACTTTCGGTAGTCAGGGTTATCAATAAGACTAATCTCTTCTCCAATCCATAAGCCAATACTCTGTCTTTCATCAAGCAGAAGATTGTAGGTTGCAATCTCCATTCTCGAGTCGAGAATGGAGCCCGCCTGTGAAGCTCTTAAAAGTTGAGTGGCTTCGATGGGTCTTATCGCGCCTAATGAGGACAAGCCAGACTCATTTTTCTTCGGATAGTGGAGACTAAATTTTCGTTTTTTAATTGGAATTGCGACGGACGTGACTCTTTCAGTCACTAAGGCCGGACTCGTATAGAAAGTATAAGTCTGATCTGAACCTGCTCGCAACAACTGATCGGGTCCTATTCCCATGCGGCTTTGGAGTTCGCGTTCTATCTCTGCAGCTTGAGCCTGATCGTGCGTCCGAACAAAACTAAGGGGCTCAAATGAATAGCCCTTTGTGCTGGCCCCATTTAATAATTCATCTGATTTTACAGCAGTGAGAATGGGCCTCGGATAGGCTTGATGGCCATAAACGAAGAGCTGTCCCTTTCGCTTAAAGAATGGAAGTACATCAATTGTATCGTGGGGACGACCAACGACGTCATAGATTTCGCCAGTTCTTAGCTGCTGCATGGCTCTGACAGAAAGGAATTTAGGGTCTTTGGTCACCTGGTGACTTGTTTCATCTATTCGAGTCGCTTCGTCATCTCGAATTTTTTCGCCTACGATGACATAATTGGTGGCGGGAAAGGGAAGAGTTTTGCCATCCAAGGTTTGGAGGGAAAACTTATTTTTAAACCGGTTTGCTATGATCCATGGATTGAATATTGGAGAAGATAGGACCACCCGAAACCCTGCCTTTAGGAGTGCATTTTCAAATTCAGACTGAGAAAAATAGGTGTACTCTTCCTGGATTTCAGCAAAGTAGCTCTCTCGATAGTCTTTTCGAAGAATAAATTCGACAGCATCCCGATGGCTCATCCGATACCTTCGCCGTTGACTCTGCCCATCCTTGACGATCGGTGTGACTTGATAGGGGACGCCTGAATTTGGGTGTTGGCTATTTCTAAAATCAGTTGCAAATCGCTCGAATAATGCAGCAGTGGAGAGGTGCTCGCTATCGCCAATTTCAGTTCCATCATCAGTTGGCAAATCAAGAAAAACTTCAGCTGGTCCTGGAGACATAACAAAATCTCTAAGAATAAAAATATCACCATATCTGAGTTGTTTGTGAATTTCCCAAATAGCTTTCTTGACGTGAGATGTATCGAAAGGAGCCCCGTCTCCGTAACTCGTCAGGTGATGACCTACCGAAGACATAAAAACAGCGTTCAAGGAATTCGCAGGAAAAGCGGAATCTTCGGCATTTCCGACGAGAAAATCTAAATTTGGTAGAGCGTAGTGCTCTTTGGCGTGGTTCACCATTTTTTCATCAAGATCCACTCCAATGACTTGGGAATCTGGATACAAAAGAGCCAAATCCCTTGCGGCAACTCCTGATCCAGTTCCGAGGTCCACGATATGGCCAGGGTGTGCAAGGGCCGCAAAGGCGGACTTTTGAAGAGAGCTTTTCTCCATTTTCGCAATGTAGGCAGTTAAATCCTCATGGAGATGCGGTTTTGAATTTGCTGTGCTTTGCTTAGGAGTGCTCTGCTCTGATTTAACCTGCTCAGGTTTGCGCTGCTCAGCTTTGCTCCGGAGGATATTTCCTTCCTCTGAGATAACTCCGAGGCAGGTTCCTGCGTAACATAAATTATATGAGTAGAGAGATACCAAGGTTCCAAAATAAAGAAGGGTTTTGAGGTAGTTCATTTCTATTTCGTGGTCTGTAGGCTTTTGAAGGCCGTTGCGTAATAGAAAATCTGCTTGACCATGGAGAAGAGACCATTGGCACGGCTAGGCGAAAGATTGGAGGTAAAACCCAGATCCTTAATAAACTGCGGAGGAGTGGAAAGAATTTCGTCAGGTAAAGAGTTAGAATATACCCTTAAGAGCAGAGCAACGAGACCCCTGACAATCAGGGCGTCGCTGTCGGCTTGAAACTGTATTCTCCCATTTTCATCGGTGTAGGCATACAGCCATACCTGGCTCTGGCAGCCTTTTACTTTGTAATCATCCAGTCTCTTGTCTTCGGGAAATTCCGGAAGAGTTTTTCCTATTTCAATGAGGCGGCGATATTTTTCTTCCCAAGTCTGAATTTGGCTGAATTCCGCTTTCAATTCATCTTGGCGCGTTATCAAATCGACCATTGCTTATCTATACCTAGACAGAAGGTCTCGTCACGAATTACTTAGCGGCATCAAAAAAAAACGGAAATTCGGCCTCTATTTTATCGTGGCATGGACTCGATGGGAATCCTCATTGTCTTCAAGTGCTTCCAGCAGAGTCGAAACTTCAGTAAGTTGCTCTTCGCTCAGAGCCGTGTAGTTCTTTGCTTTGTAACTGAGCTCAGATGTTGTTATGCCCCAATTCCTTGATTGGAGAGCGGTTCGAATGGCATCCAATTCTTCGGGAGAACCATAGAAGCTATATCCTTCCTCTGGGTTTCCATCGACTTCGTTGGCTCCCGCTTCAATGGCCTCCTCTTCTGGATCTCCAATGTTTTCCTTTGTTCCCTCTACCAGACTCACTCGATCAAACATCCAAGCCACACTTCCAGTTTCTCCCATGTGGCCGCCGTACTTACGAAAGAGGTTACGGATTTCGGTAACAGTGCGATTTTTATTGTCAGTCTGACATTCAACCATGATTCCTACATTGTGAGGCCCATATCCTTCATAGAGAGTCTCTTCAAATTGGGCCGCATCCGAATCCTGTCCTGAACCTTTGCGAATAGCTCGTTCAATTGTGTCTTTTGGGCAACTTTGAGTTTTAGCTTGTGCGACAGCGAGAGACAATCGGGCATTGTACTGCGGGTCCGGCCCGCCAAGGCGAGCTGCAACTGAGATTTCGCGAGCTAGCTTTGTAAATAGAGCTCCTTTTTTAGCTGCGATAGCTGCTTTTGCAGGATTTTTCCAACTCTTTCCCATAATCGGCACCTCAGTGTTGTGGACTTTTTCAATTATAAATATCTATCAAAATTTTTCAAAAATTTTGTACAAAATACGCCTCATGAAGCTCCCATCATTGCGAGGTGAGTACAAAAAATCAAGTCTTCAGGGTTTTTCATTTGGACCCAAATAGCGCCATTGGCCTTCCTTTAAGTTCCCCAAGCGTATTTTTCCGATTCGCACTCGCTTTAAAGAAGCTACTTCCAGATTGACAAGCTGGCACATCCGCCGAATCTGACGTTTTCGACCTTCTCGCAAAACAAATTGGAGAAGACCTGGCTGGAGTTCTTTGACCTGCGCCGGTTTTAGTTTTCTACCGTCAAGCTCTAAGCCAAAAGCGAGCTGGGCTAACTTTTCGGAGTTGATTTGGCCACGCACTCGGACCAAATACTCTTTATCAATGGCACTTAGGGCGCCGATAACGGTCTTTGCGAGCACTCCATCTTGAGTCAAAAGAAGCAATCCTTTCGAATCAATATCTAGGCGGCCAGCGGAGGCGAGTCCTCGTCGATGAGAAGGGTGGAATTTATGCACACGGCGATTTTCACGTTCTTGATTTTCAGGTTCAATCAGGTCGGTCGCCAATCTGTAATCTTTTTCAGTGGGACTAGATAAATATCCAATGGGTTTATTCAAAATAATAGAAACTTTTTTACTGAGAGTTTGGGTCGCTTCTTTTTTCAGAACGATCTCAGCCTGTGGAGATACTTTTGTTCCCAGTTCGCTTATAATTTTTCCATCTGCAAGGACCCAACCCTTCGCAATGAGTTCGTCCGCCTCACGACGTGAGCAGATTCCGCGATTTGCCATGAGTTTAGAAAGGCGAATTGGTTCGTCGGTCATAGTTGATCCAGTGGGGAATTCACGTCCCATTTCGATGGGGTCAATATACAGATTTGGGTCGAATTATGGGTCATTCCAGGAATCTACGGGCTGAATTAGAAAAAATCATCAAATACTTTAATACATTGATTACAATTAACATTATCAGTGAATTTTCTAATCAAGGTGATGATTTGAAATGAAACAAAATGTAGTACGTCATAGGAAATCTGCAATTGTCCGGGTCTATAGCTTATTGGAACTCGTCCAAGCCTTTTCATTGGTGGCCGGGGTTTTGACAGTGCTGGGGGTTTTCATCTATTTGTTGGTGGCAAATACCTGAAGGTGGCCGGAAGGATAATTGCTTAGATGAGGGAGATCCCTCCATCGACGGTGAGGATGGAGCCCGTCGTCCACGATGCCCCCTCAGATCCAAGGAAATAAACACTTTGGGCTATTTCTTCGGGAGTTCCCACTCGTCCCAATGGCTGAAGTTTATCCATGTATTTTTTGTCTTCAGGAGACCACTTGCCATGGAGGGGAGTTTCAACAATGCCTGGTGCCACCGCATTCACGTGGATTTTTTTACTTGCCAACTCCAAAGCAAGGGATTTCGTCCAGTTAAGAAGAGCGGATTTGAGAGCCGAATAGCTGGAAGTGTTTTCTATTGGGTTTATGGCCAGATTCGAGGAGACATTAACAATGTAGGCTGGCGCAGCAGGGTACATCAGGGGCAGGAGGGCTTGGGTCAAGATGACGGGGCCAAGCAAATGCACATTAAAACTCTCCTGCCATTCGCTTCGGGTTGAGTCAACAAAGGGCGCTCTTTTGATCAAGCCTGCATTGTGAATAAGACACTTAAGCGTCTTGCCTTTTTGGGAGCTCAAAATATTCCGGCTGATTTTCTCTATTTGATCCAAGTCATTGAGATCACATGGAAATATCTGAGATTTTCCCTCGAGACATTGAGAAACTGTCTCCAATTTTTTTGGATTTCGACCCAGAAGCCAGACCTCAAAACCTTTCGAAGAATAGAGTTTTGCTATTTCTGTTCCTATGCCACTGCCTGCGCCCGTTACAAGTACACAGTTTTCCACGAATGAGCTCCTTAGGTTTTTCCCAGGGCCAGAGGTCCTGGTTTCCTCGCCCGATTTTTATATTGAGATTAGTATTAAGAATTCGAGCTCTGTCAAGGAATCCTGTGGGAATCCAAAAAACTCGTAGGAAAAGGACTTGGATGATCAAAGAGGTGAGGGTTTTTTTTATTTTTGGACTTAAAGTATTTCTTTTTTCATTGATCATGGGATTGATCTTTTTTGCTCGATATTGAAGACAGGAGTGACGGCAGATTGATTTTGGAACTAGGAAAAAGCCACGTCAAGGTGGCCTTTTCCCAAGTGGTGCTCACTATTATGCGGCAGGTTTATTTCGGCGAATGTAATTTTGATATTTTTTATCAAAATCTCTGGGTTTTTCGCCTTTCTTATTGATGAGTCCTTCCTTAAACCAAAGATAATGTTCTTCGCAGAAGTCCAGCCTCTCTATTTTCTTTCCACACTTTTCTACCAAGCATCTTGCTAGAACAGTTGGAGTTCCTGCACCCGAAGGGCCGTTAGATTCCTTATTTTCCTTTTTAGCCATGATAACTCCTTGAAATGGGCATCTATAGCTTCATTATCGGCTCTCTTTTCTCAGTGCTTTAATATGAGACCAAAGTGCGGGATTGTTTGGAACTTGGTTGCTGCAAAATAATTTAACAAAATAGATGGCTCATCTGGAAAGAGTTGGAGATGGGGTGGTACAGGGGATGCATTACCTTTGATGTAGAGCTCTCTCAATGACTGGGTGGCCCGTAAGGTGGAAACGTCTCAAAAATAGACACAAATGGGATTGAAATGTTTAAGATCGACCAAAGAAAATTGATTGTATTCACTTTAGGCATTGGGGTGGCGGCTGCCATGGCTTGCTTCACCAGTTGTGATGTCTACTCTGAAAACAATCTCTTTGCTGAATTGAAATCCAATTGTGTCGATACAAACGACTGCATTCACCAATCATCTGACTTTATGGAACTCAAGATTAACACAGAAAACAACTATCCCGTCGGTGTTAGTGATATAGAATTTGATGTGGCAGGTGATTGCAATGAGGGTGGCTTTGAACAGAACCTGGTTTTGTGGGAATTATTTCTTGATAACACGCTGATTCAGAGTTCACAGAACCTTGGACTTGGCACTACTTGCGTTTACGGTCGCTTTTCGACTCGAGTTAAATTACCAAGAGCGGGACTTCAGGATACAACTGGGGTTCGTCGAGAGCACCGATTGGATGTAGAGCTCATTGGAATAGACCCCAATGGTGAGCTATTTAAAAATCCACTTATGGCAAAAAAAAGCATCACGGTGAGTCCTCGGTGATAGCTTTGATCTCCAAAACGGCATCCTGTTCTAATCCATTTTTCTCGTGACTTTCTTGAACCTTCGTATTTGGTTCATTGTTTTCTTCTCCTCTGCGGTATTTTGCGAAGTATTCAGGAGCGACCCTATGAAGTGTTCGTTGCCAGGACGAGTTGAGCGAAGGGGTTTCGGAGGGAATTTCAATTCTACTCAAACTCACTTGTCGGAGGTAACTGGGTAACTGCATGGCTTTTAGCTGTCCATCTTGGAAGGGGGTTATGGCCGTGGCCTGTCCATTGAAACGCACAAAGAGGTGAATCGCATTGTCTTGAAGTAGATAGGATAAAAACTCATGAGCTTCGCTGTATCTTTGCGTGCTATCTGAGATTCCAATATAGGAAACCCATAAATTTGACTTATCTTCTGGAATCCAAAATACAGTCTTGTCAGTCTTGTCAGTCTTGTCAGTCTTGTCAGTCTTGTCAGCATTTGCGACGGAAAGAATCTCTGCGGCAGGGCCGTTAGGTATTTGAATCAGCAGGGCTTGTCCCGTCATCCAGAGCTGTTGTATGGATTGTGATGCAATTTTATACTGCGCTAAGAATTGATGAACCGTCGATTCTAAACCATCGGACCTTTCTTGATCAATGGTGTCAGGCGAAAGGAAACCGGTCTTTTGCATGAGGCTGAATAATTCCGTTTCTTGTGGCAAGACAAAAATTTTGCCTTTGAGGATTTGATTGTCGTAGGCCTCAGGAAGGCTTCTGGGAGGTGGGCCTGCAACCTCGGTATTCCATAAATATCCATTTATCCCCCAGGTGACAGGGAGCAAATATTCAAATTCAGGATCAATTGAAAGATTTGACAGATCAGCAGAGACCTTTGATATATCAGCCAGCAATTGAGGCTTGAGTTTGGCAAATCCCTTTGAACCAATTTGCTTGTTTGCCATATAGGAAAAGATCTGGATGAGATCGTATTTGTCTGGATGACCGACGATTTCCGCGAACAAAGCTTCGTCTGAATCCACTGAATATCCAAGGATCTGTAAACCAGATTTTAAAGTGAAATCAGAAAGAGCTTCAGGAGGGATAGTTCCTTTGCGATAAAGAAGTTTCAATTGAGTTCCGGAACGATCTTGATTTTTTATCTGACCTTCGATTTTACGTAGGCCCCACCAGGTTCCCATAAGAAATGAAAAAGGAACAATGAGCAAAAAAACTTTACCAAGCCAATTCATTCTCTCAGTTTAGATCTGATTTCCCAGCACGGCCAATCAGATTTCAAGATTAGCTGGATCGAAGTCGATTGAGATCTGAGCGCCTGCTGCCGGAATGTAGTCTCCATAAAATAAAATGCTGTTTGCTTCAGCATTGTAGGTCCAGCCACCAGACAAGGGCCCAGGGTTAGCGCTGAGGTTTGGTATACTCACACCGTTGATAGATACTACGATGCTTTCAGGAATTGGCAGTCGTTTTAGAAAGAATTGTGTTGAGAGCGTTAAAATATTTTCAGAAATCTTCTTTAATTCAACGGAGAAATCGCCACACAAACTTCCGACAACTCCACCTGAAGCTTCGGCAAGGCCCTGATTGCGAATGCCATATTGTTGACCGCCACCAGTGAGTTGACTCAGGCAATAAGCATCTTCATTTTTTATAACGATTGAGTTAACGCTAAAGCGTTTTGTAGCTCCAGAAGATCCGGTGAGAGTCTCAAGGTACTCCATATATTTTGTGATAGTGTGATTTTTGGCGCTGTTATATTTGACGTGAAGAGGGTCAGTGTACGCCAAATATTGATTTTTAATGTAGTCGCTACCATCGTGCGAAAAATCGTCTTCATCTCCAACAATGATGATTGCAAAAAAGCTATCGGGACGTAAGAGGCCGCTGTTTGAAGGATTGTCCATGGCAACTTTGAAGCTCTGAAGGGCGCGCTCATCGCCATAACCGGCGGTCCCAACCATAATATTATTGATGAATACATTGTTAATATCAGGTGTGCTTGGAGTGATAATTGAGGTGCCACCGGCAGATTTGAAGAGTGAGACGGTTGGGCTGCCAGTGAATAGCTGACGATAGGCATCGGTTGCAACTACCGCCATGCGGTAGTCAAATCCTCGAGAAGAGAAGTCATTGATAAAGCTTGAGAAGTTGTTAGCTACATTTACCTGGGAACTGTGCATGGATCCGGAATTGTCGACGACCCATAGCAAATCTATCTTTGGAGAAACGGCCCCCGAATTCTGAAAAAATATTTCTGAATCTGGAAGAAGAGAAAATGAGGGCGCGTTTTTCTCACACCCAAAACTACTTAAAAGAACGCCAGCAATGATAATGCTGTAGCATGCGCCTGTTCTTTTCATAAAAATGCCCCCTGTTTGGACCTGCGGCCCAATGAAATACGTCCAGCTTTTGCGGGAACTTGGTGGTGACAGGAGATTACATGCAACAGATACTCACTTATCGACCGATGTCCTGATTTCTGAAGCTCAACGCGTCAAAATTGCAATTGGCTCAAGTCCTCAGAATTTTTGGAATTACCCAGAAAGCCCTCAATTTGATACGTGCAACCGCTTGAATTTACTGAGTTAATAATTTTGAAATTTCTTGGGCGTCGTGATCAGCGAGCCATAGATATCTCAAATGAAAACAGAACAGATGATTTGAAGAGGGCTCTTTGAGTAGTTTCCCCTCTCAATCTGAGATGGTAAAGTACGTTTATGAAAAACAAAAAAATTCGTGTCGGGATATTATTTGGCGGAAAATCAGCAGAACATGAGATCTCTTTGCTCTCAGCACGTAACATAATAGATGAGATAGATAAGAGCAAATTTGAGGTCGTGATGATCGGCGTCGATAAAATGGGGCAATGGCATTTGGACGATTCAGCCAAACTGTTCCTATCGAGTCAGAATCCAAAGTTGATAAAATTAGACGTCAAGGGGCAGCTTGTTGCTGTTAATCCGGGCTCAGGAGAGGCCCCATTGGTCGCGAGCTCTCGAACGCCCTTAGATGTGGATGTGATGTTTCCAGTGCTTCACGGGCCAATGGGAGAGGATGGGACTGTCCAGGGCTTGCTGAGACTCGTGGACATTCCTTTTGTAGGCTCAGACGTTTTGGGCTCCGCTGTGGGAATGGACAAGGATGTGATGAAGCGTCTGCTTCGGGATTCGGGGCTCCCAGTTCTGCCGTGGATAACTTTAGATCGCCGTCGAAGCGCGGAGGAATGGGATTCAAAGAAAATTATGGAAGAGCTGGGTCCTCGAGTGTTTGTGAAGCCAGCGAATATGGGATCTTCCATAGGCGTGAACAAAGCGGAAAACCCAAAAGAATTAGATCGGGCTATTCATGAAGCATTTCGTTTTGACAACAAAGTTTTAATTGAAAAGGGAGAGATCGTCCGCGAGATTGAAATCGCGGTGCTAGATGGCAATCCTCCAATGGCATCGGTAGCAGGTGAGATTATTCCCAAGGGAGATTTTTATTCCTACGAAGCAAAATATGTCGATGAAAATGGGGCTGACCTCGTGGTGCCGGCGGCGTTAAGTTCGGCTCAATTAAACGAGGTTCAGGAGCTTGCTTTAAAAACCTTTCAGGTTCTCGAAGCGGCCGGTCTGGCGCGAGTGGATTTTTTTATGACTCAAGATGGACGCTTTCTGGTAAATGAGATCAATACGCTGCCTGGGTTCACAAAGATCAGCATGTATCCTACTCTCTGGAAAGCCTCCGGTGTTTCTTACGGTGAGCTCATCGAAAAATTGATCTATTTGGCTATCGATAGAGACAAGAAGAATCGAAGATTACAGACGGACTATTCTTCCAGAGACTGAGTGTCTCTAGCTGAGTTGAGTTTAGCTCAGCAAACCGCTGTCATCAATTAACTCGGCCAAGGCCAAACAGGGCAACACTCTTTCCGTAACAAAGAAATCCCTTGTGAAAGACTCCATATCTAAGACACCAACAAGGCTACCTTGCGAAGTCAGAGGCAAACAGAGTTCGCTTTTGACTCTTGAATCGCACTCATAATAGGTAAGAGCCTGGCTCAAGGCCTGATCCAGATCTTGAATGAGCGCGTGATGTCTGTTCATGTAGGTTGAACAATTGTTGCTTCTTCTTGCATAGTCATCGTTGAGAGGAAAGATTGCCCGACTTGGAGCGCCGAGATAACAGATTTTAACTAAAAAAGGAACGCTGGGATCATTTCCATAAAAATCATTAAGATAACTGGGAATGAGAAGATTCGCTTGTTCTTGATAAATACCCAGCCAATCGAGCTGACACTTTCCTTGAAGCCAGTGAAGACCCGAATAAAGGCGATTAAGACGAAGTTGGCTCTTCTCATTGAAGTGAAATACCCATTTCAAATCAAAAGGATGAGGTAGCATGTTCCATGAACAAGAGGAGTCGCCGGATATTTCGGGAACTCGGTACTCGTGTGGTGCCAAATGTAAGTTTTCATGCTCACGAAGAAAACTAGCCAAGTCTAAAGAAAGCTCATTGATTCGGCGGGTCCAGGTGAGATGCATCATTCCTGTTCCGCCAATATCTCTGAGAAGATTCTCGTTGATGTCCGTCAATTTTTTATCTCCGATAAAGGGTCAATTCAAATCCCCGTTTTTTCTCGAAGTCGCTTCGCGGATCGAAGCAGTACCAGTTTGGCCTTCTCAAAAAGATCTGCGGCTTCTTGTTTTGATCCTGCAAAAGCAGTAAATCCAATTTTTCCAAATTCGGGTAAGGCAGACAATAGGTGGAACTTGACACCTGTTCCAGTCTGCTTTTTGGCTTTCAATGATGGGTATTCCGGGTCTTTTTTAAATTCCACCCACAGGTCTTGTAAAGATAGATTCTGGAAAGTTTCTTTATCAACAAAGTTATCCGTCATTTTATAAAAAATAGGCTGACCTGTTTCTGAGGAGATAAAGGCCTTTCTGGTGGCATCATAGTTTGCGCGAAGCAATCTCGCTACTGTCTCCCAGGGGTGGGTTGTTCCGCCTTCTCTGATATTTGCTTCTCCAAAAATGAAGTCAATCTTCTCGTTGTTATTGACTTCAAAAAAATCCAATCCGATTCTTCCAACAACTCCGTAGCGAGCGAGAACTTCAGCGTATTTCACGGCATAGAACATGAGTTTGGATTCAAGCTCTATGTCTCCATAGGCGGGCTGAGAGGCTCCTTTGTAAACCGGGCCATCCATATCCTGCATATGAGTGGATAAGGGTACAATTTCACCGTTGGCCAGAATCTCAAGCTGCACACTTGGAGCCCGTGTGTGCACAATTCCGGATTCAATGACAACGCCAAATTCTTCTGCGCGCGAAAGAACATTTTTTAATTGAGAATTCCTCTCTGAATGGCGCTGGAGTAGTTCTAAAATTGCATCCCTGCGGTTTTTTTCACTGTCCTCAATGTCCATAGCCAGGACTATGTTTGAATCCTTGTTGTGCGCGCCGTCTGCATCTGTTGCGTTACGAAACTCGATTTTGATTATTCCCTGTCCGCTGGCTCCGTAGTTGGCCTTAATAAAGCAACTTCCTCTGCCCTTCATCTGGACATAAAGATCATCAATGGATTGCACAATCTCTTCTATGGTGTAATTAGAATCAGTACCTTCGGCAAAAGGGATCATAGATTCTCTAGCGATGATCCTGTTGCCCTGTTTAGAATTAAGAATTTCTAATGCAGGATGCATTCCCGCAAGAGGAAGCTGGAGTTCGGCGGACAATCTATTCATACTTGATTCATTTACAAATCCGCTGAGAACGGTATTTTCTTCTGTTGGTTCTTGATCGTTGAGGAGTCTCCTTGATGCCAGTTTGATCTGAGTCAAGGCCTCAGGTGAATTGGCTATTTTATCACTCAAGTAGTCAGTTCCATTGTCATTCAAAGCGATCATTTCGGAGCGACTCTCTATCGCATTAATTTCACTCCGAGAAAGCCCAGAAAATAGCTCGTCAAGCGCAGTTTGAGGCACTTTCGATGAAGAGACGAAAAGAACTCGCACATTTGGATCAGCTGCTCGAAGCAAAGTCCAAAGGGACCTTTGTTCGTAGTGGGCAGATCCGATGATTGGTCCTATCTCTGCGGGGTCAAAATTGAGAGATGGAACAACAATGAAGAGAACAGGCTCTCCTGCGTCTCTTCGACTGGACCATTGCAGAAGCTGTTCGCGTTGGCTCCTGACGAGTGGCTCCCAGGTCTCGCGCGAGGCTTCAAATGCAGCAAAAGTAACCGGAGCCCGCCGGGGGGAAGTAACGGAGGGCAAAGAAGAAACAGCAGAATCATGATCCCTATGGAGTTGCCCCAGTTTCTCAAGACAGGACCCGGCGGCGCTCAGATCTCCGGTTGAAAAGCCCAAGGTGACTACGACGAACGGCAGTAAAATAACTCTAAAAGACCTTCTGATGTATCCAGAAACTGAATTATCAGAAGCGCTGTCCTGGTCTATTTTTTCATGTTGGCAACGGATCATACACCTCCCCATCGCAAATGGTTTCATGCTGCCCATTCATACAGTCTTTGTGCCAAATCGCTGGTCCATGCTATGCTCAAGCATTGGGGATATCAATATCCAAATATTTGAAATTTAGTTTGCGAATGCTGATCACTTCGATGACCTGGCTGGACATTTGTCTGATTTGTCTTTTTTAATCGATCGAATCGGAGTTCATGCTCATCGCGCGCTAGGCAATTAGACTGACTTTAGGTAGACTGGAACGCACAGTTGGTTCTAACGGACCGCGGAAGGAGGTGATGCCTATGGACACACAAGGTTATCAATCCAAGGCGGAGGTGATCGTCTCATAGATTTTTTTCTATGAGAGGTCGTCCGTCTGTTTTCCAGCAGGGTCAAGAGACATGCTCTTGGCCCTGTATTCGGGGCTAAATAAACATCCATCTTTCTCAGTCAAAAGTATAATTTATAATATTTGCAATATACTATGTAAAAAGATCTTGAACTCAGTTCAAAAAAAGCTAGCATTAGGTTTATGGGGGGGCGATGTCGTACAGGAAGACATCCTGAAGCACGGATGCTTCACATCGTCCTTTTTACTCAGTTAACCAAATATTCTAGGATGACCGAAGGTTTTACAGTGAGGCGATCTGCGCTGATTTCAAAAACCTTTGGAATGGCGGTCAAATCATAAAGGACTTGATTGAGTCGATGAACAGTCATTCTCAGTCTGTGATAGTTTTCTGGAGAATAATCGCAATTCCAAAGAAGGCGAATCATTTCGTCAACTGATTTTTCCGATTCGTCAGTCATGACATCAAGCAAGATTAGCATTCCCTTTTTACGGGAGAGATCAACTTCCTTGTTCTGGAATATGACCGTTCGTGCCTCTCGAGAAAAATTGATAATGAGGTCCCCTGCACCGAGATATGGTTTCATTCTGTTGAGCCAGAATCCCTTTGCCTCCGCTGAAGGTAGGGAGCTTAAGATCAGGTTAATTTTATTTCGGAGCTCATCAATGAGAACTCCGTCTTGCGTGCGTCCAAAATAAAGAATTAGAATTCGTAGGTAACAGGACCAAGAGAGTACACTTGCTAAGCCTGATAGTTCCGCCAAGTCCCTCGCTCCCTCCGGATTGAAAGCGAGAACGGAAATCTCAGTTTCAAAAGAATTCGCATGGAGGCAAAGCTGTTGAAAGGAGCGCATTCCGTCGGTTATGCACTCGCCGCGAATCAGCATTTCTTCCAGAAAGTCGAAGTAGATGAGGCGGCGGTCACTCTCCAAGAGACTGTTGTCTTCAAGAAGAGTTTGGGCTCGGGCCCAGGCGTGATTAATACCAACCAAATATATTTCAGCAAGCATAAGGCTGTGTTGGACTTCGGTATCTAGGGACTTCGGACAATCAGACCTATTAATGCTGATTAATTCAGAATAATAGAATCCCATTTTTTCCGTATGATTAAAATGGGATTTTAACCTGACAATCTGAGGAAGAGTGCGCAAATACAAAAGTCTACGTTCATCTTGATTGCGCACAGACTTTACAAATTCAAAACATTCCTCATAAACAGCAAGCCCTCCACTGAGATCTCCGTCCTCCTCCATGTATTTCCCGACCTGCAGGGTACAAGAAATCCGTGATTCAACAGAGAGAGTATCTCCCAATTCAGTCAATGACCGTCTTAGCATTTGATGGTAGAAGCGCCATTTTGTTATAAGATCAAGTTGATAACAAGCACTAGCCAGATCTCGGATGAGGTTGACATTTTCACCGTATTTTTCTAGGGCCAACAAATAGGACGAATAAGCCTTTTCGAGATTTCCCGAGTACTCATAGATAAGGCCACGCAAATGTTCCTTTAGTCTACGTTCAGCTAGTGAATTTGGTTCAAAATATTCGATGCATTTTGTTGCAAGGTCTAAATCTCCGCTTTGGATCAAAGCTTCAGTCTGAGATCTCATGTTGTGAATGATATCTGTTGATGTCAAACTTGAATGATAAGGGTGAGTGCTGGTATTATTCATGAGCCAACAGATTTGATTTTTCTAGACTGAGAGAAAATCCTCCCCCTCTTATGCGGGGTCTAGGACCGCCAGATCCTTTAACGTTGTAGCCACTTAAAGCGGGTTCAGACATAAACCTAAATACGCTGAAATCAGATGGTCGATATTTAGATGATAGGGCCGAATCCACTCCTATTAAGAATGAAAATTCATTTGGAAAAAACAGAGTCGCAAAAACTTGCTCTGTTCTTAGCCAGGCGGACTCACCGAATTGTCTCTCAGGCAAATTAAGCAACTCCTTGAGTGAATTCGATTCAATAAATGACCGGATAAAACCTGGAGCGTAAGTTTTTAGAACCAGGGTTGAATCAGTTGTTAATTGATTTTGAGAGCCAGCGACAGAATCATCCAGGTCTCTCCATTTCTTTGCCCGATAATTCGGCGCCCAAGCGACCAAAGGGAGGGAGAGAGGGAGCAGTGTCTCGGACTGAGTTTTGACAAAATCAATGAGATCCTGATCTGTATAATTGGCTGCTAAAAACGGAAATGATTTAAAGTCATAACTGTAGCGATCTGGGAGCTTTAATCCTTGATTTTGAACCATGTCGTCAATCATGGCCCGCTCGACATTGAAAGCACGAATAAAGGCAAAGACGTTGCTAATCAGCGGGTTGGAAAGAACTGTGTTCACAGACCTGAGGTTGTTTGGTCCAACGTACCTGTTGAATATCCGATTCGGTTCAATATTTGACCATTCTTTTGTTCCAGGCCATGATCGACCGTCGAAATAAATAGCCAATTCATGGGCCAAAAGTTGAGTTAGAAAGATCTTGTTTAGGTCAGAATATTGCGGTGTGTGTCGAACCAAAAGTATCGTGTGATTTAGAAAAGGATCCGTCCAAGAATCAAAAGGAAAAGAGGGGGCATCAGTCACAATCAAAATGAACAATCGTTTCTGATTACTGCCTGGTCGGATACTAAGCTTATTCAGAACTTCTGGTGGACTTGAAAAAACAAGGCTATTCTGAGACGAATCAGGAATGGAACCTTCCGGCCACAAACAACTGCGGGCGATTTCATTGGCCGCTTTGACACTTACAGATAAGTGATTTTCGATTAAACTGGGGTCGTGATTCAATATACTTGAACAAATAGAGCTTCCAATCTTCGTTTTTGTCAAATCAATACTGATGTCGTCGATGATCGCCTGAAGGTTCGGGCGGGAGGAGGGGAAGAAGATCTCGTATTTGTATCCTCGACTGTCCGTATAGGTTGAATCCCCAGTCCCCGACAATTCATGGAACGAGGTGAAAGGAGATGCCAAGTGAGGACTGCCTGTCGGAGAAGCAAGTTTTTCCCCAACCGATGCCTCACTCGCATTCAGGAACGCCGTAAAAGCGGGTGTCAGCAAAGAGAGAACGGAACACCAAACAATCGCTCGACTGTTAAATCTTGAGGAGTGAACTCTATTCATAGCCTGCCCATTTTTCATGTTTGATTCTGGTGATTTAATCTACGAATAGGGATAAAAATCAAATGATTATCAATGAATAGCAAAGAAGTGATTGTCCACCATAAATAATATTCACACTTAATATTATTTCCGTTCAAATCTACTTTTAAAACCTTTTGGACCTTCTTTTCCCGCTTAAGAAGTTTTTTCAAAAAGCGGTGGGCACAATATGTGAACATTTGTGCGAATTTGTGTATTTCGCTTGCTCATCCAGATTGATAGGTTTCATTTCACCTTTTGGTCTTCCTTTTATGATTGCAAGGGATGGGATGTTGGCTTTTATCGTCTTCGAGGGGGAGCGAGAGAATCAGCACTCTTGCGATAGAACCCTCTCCGTAAAGGGGGGGGTTTTTTTTTGCCGAATCAAGGACAAAAACTGTCATTCACTTGATAATTGTATGGGCATTTTGGGTAACTATCTGGGCTATAACAGGATCTGAGGGGTCTTGAAATTGCTTTGTGATGAAGCAGCGAACCACGGATTCGGATCTTATGCTTATTAGGAAAGCACAGAATATGAATTGGCGAATGACATTATTCTATTTTTTAGGTGGGTGTCTTTTTCTTTTTATTGGAGCCTGTACGCCAAAAAAGTCCAAACCAAAACTGGATGAAATGAGAGCAGGGGATTCACGTGCCCTGTTCGAACCAGGAGACGCAAAGAAGGGTGACGAGGAAGATGTAAACCTGAGTGGTTCAGTTGTTCTCTATCCCGCTCTGTCAGAGAATTCTGACAGGGAGGGCGGCGGAATCGCAGGCACAACATACTTGAACGATACTCTGAGGTTTGTGAAGCCTTCAATTTATTTTGACAAAAGGAATCGCGATATAGAATTGCGTGTAACCATTGAAACGGAAGGTGAAAAGATCCCATTGGTTCTGAGGGGGAGAGTTGGAGCCCAAGGGCGTGCGGACCTTGAAGAAACGCAAACGACTGATGTGGGTTCTCGTCTGCGCGCAATAGCTCAGTGTATTGATTTGACAATGTGCCAATCGATTTATGTTGATGTTTACTATCGAGAGAATGGAGCTAATCGAAGAAAACAATTCATAAGTGATGAGTCTGACAAAGAAATGCAGTTAGATCTTCCGAAAGCCTTTCTCAATGATCAAAAAGTCAAATCCCAGAAATTGGAGGACCGTCAGGCCGATGAGACTCCCATTGTTTCAGTATGTGATGACCACACTGGTTGTGCCGGCGAATTTGTGGGCTATAAAGTCGACTCCAAATTTTATGAGGAGGTCAGGGATTTGGGAAAGCCCAAGGAGAGAGAGCCTCCGTCGGAGCAGCCGCTCCCGCCTGAAAAAATCCCTGTAATTAAAGGCAGGGATCAAACAGGGAGCAAATCTGGCACTGGTGCGAAGGAACCGATCGATGGGATCGAGGTGATTCGTCAGGATCCTAAGGTCTCTATGAATGGAAGATCACATCCAGATCCGACCTCTCCGGATCCGTCACTTTCGCCAAAGGGAAATCAGTCAGATGTTGAGGATAGCGATGTGGTCAAAGTTGATGGCAGACAAGATAGTGAAGGCGCAACTACTTCAGGTATGAGAGCGGGCACAACTACTTCAGGCGAGAGTGAAACATCACTTGAGAGAGAACGGTCTTCACAAGCCATGACTGGAATTTTGCTTGAGGAGAGTGATTTAAAACTGGGAGCTCAAAGCAAAGGATTGCCTTACTTCGTTTGTTTTTCGCGTTGTGGCTCGAGTCGTTGCCTCAAACAAGCCTGTTCGAAGAATGATCGACGCTTGGTAGGCGGATCTATCTCCGAATCCGGCTCTGGTCCGAATTTTCTCGGTGAGGCTGAAAAGGGAGAATTCGAAGTCATTGATTTGAGAAGAGAGCAGCATTATGGATCTGGATTATTGGTTGCTACAATTAAAAAGGCCAGCCTTCGATTTCAAGAGATGTATGGGAACAAGGATTTAATTCGAGTGAACGCACTCAGCAAGAAGGGCGGAGGCGCATTGGGTGGTCATTCTTCCCATCAAAATGGTCTCGATGCCGATATTGTCTATATTGGAGAGTCAAAATGGGGGACCGTTTTGGATAAAAGAGGAGAGGTTAAAAAGGACTTTGATATAGAAAAAAATTATCATTTTTTTAAAATGTTAGTTGCAACGGGTTACGTCAACCGGATTTTTGTGGATCAAAAAATAAAAAAAAGTATGTGCGGATGGGTGAAATCTCAAGGTCTCATGGGCGAAGCAAAGGATGTACTGACGGCCTTGAGAGCATATTCTGGTCACGACGACCACTTCCACTTACGCTTAAAATGCTCGCCCTATTACCCGCTGTGCAGGGATCAAACTCTTCCAAATGGAACTGAATGCAGCTAGCCAATCCATTGTAGCTACCTCAGGAGCAAAATCAGACCATGGGACTGTCTGTTTATCCTGACGACACTTCGAGAAATCTTGATCAAATGTCCAGAAATGGGACAGCGGAGATCGAATCGAGTGATTTTGGTGGGCATTGAATGGCACAAGCATTGCTTTATGATTGAGTGGGGGATTTGATCTGTTTCGATCACTGAGGAGAAACAATTGTTTAAATCAAAAATTGAACGGACTATTCAGGATGCTATTGATCTGAGCCAAAGCACGGCAGGGGTTGATTTGGAGATGGAGAGTTTCTTTCATCGTACGCCGGGAAAAACTTCTGTTGAATTTGCCAATGACTTGATTGATTTCGGCCCACAGGTTGGGCTGGATGTTAACGATACAAAGATTGCAAATGATCAGATAAATGAATTGGAGGATGTCGAGTCTGTTGGTGAGCGCCGACTTTATGATCGCAAAGCATTGATCACATCAATTTCAGTTCGCGTTAATTCTTCTGAATTGACGACCGTAGTGTCCGGATATTTGGGAAATTTCAGCTTGTCAGGCGTTGGATTGGTAACTCAGTCAGAGATCTTGCAAAAGGGAGATGTGGCAGATCTGGAAATGTCGAATGGATCTGACTCAATTACGATGAAAGTCCTCGTAGTGAAAAAGGATTTATCTGAACACAAGTCGCCATCTTATCTTTACGGACTTCGAATTATTAAGATGAATGTAATGGCTCGATCATACATTGAAAGTCTTTTGGCAGAAGCTCAGACTTCCCTGGAAGATTAAGTTCATTATCTAAAATCAACCAAGCACAAGGTCTGAACCTAGACCTTAATCCTGAATATAGAATCATCTTGCGATCATAATCTCCGCTGGTTCCCCAATTGTTCTAAAAAGAGTAGTTATTTTAAGTGCATTTGGTCGGAAGCCGATAATACCCTTGGGAAATACCGGAGGTAGAGTGGCAGCGGCTGAATCTAGGAAAATGGGAAAATATACTCTTCTGGAAAAGCTGGGAGCGGGTGGCAGCGGAGAAGTGTATTTGGCCTTTTCAAAAATGCAGAACAATGTCGTGCAGTTTTTTGCCGTCAAGGTTCTTAGTGCTGAGCAATCAACAAATCCGCGTGCTGTTAAGATGTTAAAGAGGGAAGCCTCGTTGGCGAATGTGCTCAAGCACAATTCAATTGTTTCCCTATATGAGTGCGGGAATGAAGGCGAAGACTTTTATGTTGCCATGGATTTTGTAAAGGGGCTGCCACTCAGTCGTTTCATGCACCATGCTATGTTGCATAAAAAGACAATTGCGATTGAACATGCTTTGCATATTGTCCGATCTGTCGCTGCTGGCCTCGAATACGCTCGAACCTGTAAAAATCCTGAGTCTGGAAAGCCATTAAATATTGTTCATCGAGATATAAGTCCTCAGAACATCATGATAAATTTTGAGGGGGAAGTGAAAATAATTGATTTTGGATTGGCCCGAACTTCCGAGTTCAATGAAAAGACCCAATCCGATCAAATCATGGGTAAATTAAAATATATTAGTCCAGAACATGCAAAAGGAGAAGAAGTCAGGCACAGCTCAGATGTATTTTCTCTAGGAGTTGTGTTCTGGGAGATGCTATCGGGGAGACGGTTCTATCAGGATATTCCAGATGCGGGCATTGTGAGATGGTTAGGAAATCCAGAACACTCCGGATTGATTGCTTACAATCCTGCAGTCACGCCAGAATTGGACGAAATTGTCGCGAAAGCATGCGCCGGAGATGTAAAAAATCGCTATCAATCAGCTGGTGAACTCTATAAAGACATCAATTCATATTTGAATCTCAATTATCCAAATTTTTCGCCTCACGATTTCCAAAAAATGATTAGAACAGTTTTTGGAAAGGAAATGAATGAGATTGATAACAAACTAGCAAAGTACATCGCGCAGATGGGTGGAGACCTCAACCTAAAGAAATTTGAAAGCAAGTTCAATCAATACGCAGATCTTGTGGACTCTCTGGGAGTCATTGGGCCAAAAGAGGAGTTGCGAAATACTGCAAATACTCAGGAGGCAGTTGAGCGATTTCGCAATTCTCGCCTGGCAATTACCGAAAAAAAGAAACAGGCTCGCGGCATGTGGCGCAATTATGAGCTTAAGAAGGGCATTTCCATTTCTTGGAAAGTAGCGACCTCTCTTATTTTAATCTCTATGGTGTGGTCTAAGATGGTAAGAAAGGACCTAAGTGTATTTTGGTCTGAAAATATCGATTATACTAAAAAGGTTCTTGGGCTTAAAAGCGACGCTGATCGCGATCGCGAACCTTCTTCAATTTCAAAATTGGGTCTAAAATATCCAAAAGATCCTGTCACCGTGCAGATTCGAACCAAGCCGTCGGGGGCTAAGATTTATCAAAACGGAAAAGCTCTGAGACTTCAGACGCCAGGTTTAGTCAAAGTAATAGACGAAAGGTCAGCAGAGATAACCTTAGAATATCCTGGATATGGCATTAGGAAAGTTGTCATCAAACCATTTGAAGAAGAAATCTACGTGGATATGACGGATTGATAGAAAACCCCCTCAATATTCTCAAACCCAAAGAATTAAAAAAAGTAACATAATAGATCTTATCAGATCATTATAAAAAACATCTGAATCGAACACTATCTCAATTTGAGACACCAAAACCAACAGAATTCTGCTGTCGCAGAAAATCACCATAATGTGGCATAAGGCATTCGATAATCGTCCCAACTGGATCCCAGTTTATTGGCCAAAATCTTAGATTCTGTTGGCCGAAGGGTTTCTTACACAGTTTTCTACAGTGATTATGCGGACAGCCGAAGACCCCAGGTGAAAATGAGCCCAAGGAACCAAGTCCTACGATCGGCTTTCCGGGGTCAGAGTGCAAAGTCAGTTTGGAGTTCATCCCAGGCTCGGTTTGCTATGATTTTTTTCCCGGTCTCTTTTTGTGCTGTCCTCAATAATAGAGTGCCAGGACAGGGTTGCCTCAAAAGGTCACCCTGTCAGTTTCTTTTGATGTCAGAAAATTTATTAAACCTGGGTTGCCTCAAACAGGTCTGATGGGCGAGACCCTTTCTTGCGCTTAATGAATATTGCCATTGCAGCAATGAGTCCCAGAGTAATATAAATTAATGTCGTGTTGTCCCCCACCCCGATCTTACCAATGGATCCTCCTCCTTCTGAATCTCCATTGGCGCCATTTCCGGCTTGTTCGGGAGGATTCTCGGCAGCAGCTAGGGGCTGTGGCGGAGGAAGTGGCGGAGGAATATTCTCGGCTACTTGAGGCACCTCTGGGGGTGGCATTGCTGGATTCATATTGGGAGACGGCGCATTGTTGGCCATTCCATTTGTATCGGGTCCTGGAGGCGGAGGAATGGCCTCGGTTTGCCCTAAGCCCGAATTGAAATCATCTGCGACGCTTCCGTCTGCAACATCCAAACTGGGTGGCTGACTTTCCTTTGCCAGTTTGGTGTTGAGTGAGCCAAGGTCATCTCTCCAGTATCGCAAGGTGAGACCTTGATCTACGACATCCTTGGAGTCGACATTCTCATTTGTGGACCAAACTTCTTTCCAGGCGTCGGGGAAACCAAGCAATTTTTTCGAAAAGTTTCTGATGTTATCGCCCACTCGAGTGACATACTCCTCTGCGACGGCTCCGACATCGTCATAAGACACTTTCATGGTCGTCGAGTCATCAGGTCTCAGGGGCGAATTGTAATAGACCTTATCTCCCGTTTTGAGACCCCTCGCCAAATGAGGGTTGTCTTCCAGGAAAATCTTCGCCCTATTTTTTCCGAATAATTTCTGGCTGACTCCTGCAAGATTAGAATCGTTTCTAACAATATAGACACTATTCATCAAGCGACCATTCTGACGAAATGGTTCAGATCTAATTTTCTTGACAGGAACCCAACCTCTTCCCGAGGGTCCAGCGGATTCAGCAGGACTGCTTCCTTCGGCAGTTTCCTCGCTTGGAATATCGGCAGCAGCATTCAAATCCTTTGGGTTGTCGACACTGGGCTCAGGAGTTGTTGGAATGTCCTCGTCTCCATCCTTCTCGGCTGGTTCATTGAGCTCAGCGGTCGAAGGGGAATCCAAAGATTCGAGGGTTGGCTCATCGTTTTGGGCGAGCTCTTGATCTTCTTCCGCAGCACCCCCTTTTTGTCCTTCGGTGTCTCCTGCATCCTCAAAATCCTCAAAATCCTCGTCTCCGGCTCCGGCCACTTCTTCAGTTTCATCCGTCTTGTCGGCATCGCCTTCCCCTTCAGCAAGGTCCTCATCGGCAAATTCCTCGTCACCAAACTCCTCGTCCCCCTTGCCTTCTTCTGAAGCCGCTTGCCTTTTTCCTTGGTCGCCATTTTCGTCCTGCTCTTCATAGTCAGAGGCAAATTCTTCGTTACCATCTTCGCTGACTTCGCTGTCTTCGCCGCTCTCATCACTGAGCGCTTGGCCATCTGAAGATCCCCCTTCGTCGCTAGAGATATCCTCTGTTGCTTCATCGATTTCTGAAACAATGTTAGAATCATCACTGCCGCCATCATCGCTCGAACCACAAGATCCAAGACATAAAACAGGTAAAAGCGCCAAGATAATTCTCATGCTCAACTTTGCAAATAGTGCCATGCGATTCCTCTCCATGAGTATTATCGTATATTTTTAGTTATTTCTTAATCAAAATGAGACTAGCCAAACGTCAAGAATTGTCGAAAGTTTCCAGAATTTAATCTCTCGTATGGACGAAAGGCAAACAGTCGTATTGAGTTTCTCGACCCAAAATGAACCAGGATTAGCAGGTCACTCGAAATTTCAGGAGAATGGCTCGAAAACCGCAGAAGCATTCCGATAAGTATACACTGCTATGGAGTAATTCTGAGTTGCCTGTGTTTGGGCCGGAAAGACAGTGAGGAGAAATCTTAAGATGTCTGATCTATCTATTTGCTGTTCTCGAAATGCGATCAGGTCTCTGTTTAAATTGGTTTTGTGCCTGATCATTCTTGCTCTCCCCATTTTGGCCTTTAGCGGCTGTGCAAAAGAGGGTGCGACTGACGCGGCCAGTGGCGACGGAGGCGATGATGGAGATGATGGAAATGGAGGTGGAGGGAACAATCCCCCGATCGGATCCATTGATAATAATGATTTCTGGGTTCGTCTGTATGATTCCGGAAAGTTTCCGTTTCATGCACACAAGTCAACTGGATTTTCCGATGAGTGCAAGATTCCGTTTGCGACATCCTTGTCCGCGATAAATTGCAATGTCGAGGTAAATGAGTTGGATCTGTATTTCAACAAAATTCAGTTTCATTATAACGTCCCCACAGGAATGTGCGATTACCTTCGAATAACTCCATATTATTTCTACAACCAAGAAGTTGGATATGGACCCAGTGACGTCGTGATAAATGTGACTTATGATAGCACAAATGCGGTCGTGACCAGCGACTGTGTCGTTGATGGAACGGCTGGGCCATGCACTTTAGATAACGCCGTGCCAAACTATAGAGAACTCAACTTTGACCTCACCACAGCCGGGGCCACCTGCGTATACGACCGCTCCGCTTCCGGTGGAAACAATTGTTGCTTTGGAAATTACATTATGACCCAAAATATCACACGTATACCGTCCACAGGTCCTCCAAACATTACGTCATCTATCCGAACTGATAGCAAGTGGGGTGGGAACCGAATTGGTTGCTATGGGGGCCACGTGCGCACCTCAGGTTGGACGCTAATCAGTTACCTGGGATTTCCATTGAGCAGTCTGCAATATGTAGGCGGCGCTCAAGGTTTAAATAACACAACGAATTTGCCACCTCTCATTGATGAACCGAAAGGCTCAGACACGATGACAGTGGCAAATTACTATACAACTTCTGGTTTGCACGATCACGTGGATATAGGTACTGGACTCATTTCATCCTCACTCCCCTACTTTATTGATCCGATCGACGATCGAAGCGGGACCTTGCTTTCAGCGACGAGCGATGCGTGGACCTTTGATTGTCTAGACAAGGCCTACGAGGTGAAGAATCGGATCAAGCTATATATCCGCGAATGGGATGTGTACTCGGACTATCTGACGTATATATCCTCAGCGGGAGTGACTGTAAATCCAGACAGATCGGGAGTTGAGGGCGGCGGAAACTGTTCAGGAATTGGAGACTTGTGCAACGATTTTTGGGATCTAGATGATGTACCGAACTACTTCAATGGAAACAGTGGTAGTTACGACCAATCAGCATTAAATAAAATCACAAAGAGGAGATATTTTTTTCCCGATTTGGCATTCTAATCTTGCAAAATTAAATTGTCTCGAATCGGTCATTTGAGTTTTGGGTTTAGAGCAAAAGCAAAGAGCGTTAACAACTTCTGGTAGGTAAATCAATGGGTGAAACATCGCGGGCAGAACTCTGGAGCTTATATGATCAGGTTGAAGAACACCAAGTGGACGGATTGAATTTCGCCGAAGTTGGGGTTATTCTTAAGTCTGTTCCTATACGCAATCGACATCACTGGCTGGCCTGGAAAACTGGGGAAAAATCTTGGAAGCCTCTGAGTGGATTTCCTGAACTGAAAAGTGCCCTTAAAAGTGCCCTTGATAAGGGGTCTGGGTTGGGACCAGATGACGAGGTCACAAAAACGGCGACCTATATACGAAGTATAGGTCTCCCGCTTGCTGAGTCAGACAGCACAATTCAATCCTCTGATATTTCGAAATTTTCCACCTTGATTGCAAAAAAATTTGAAATAGAAATAGAGGGTAAGAATGAGAGATTCTTGACCTTCACCAGAGCACTTTCCCTCGGAGAACTTCATCTAATTGATTCTCTGCCGGACTGGGTGTCCGACACCTTTCAAGTATGGTTATGTAATGGCAAGGAAAAAATCTCTCTTTCTTGCGAGCAAAAGACTGAAAATAATCCGGAGAACATCGTTTACATTCGTGAAAATAGAAAAGTAGAACTTTTGAAAACTTGGATTTTTGGGTAATATCGTAGATGGAGTACATTAGACTTCATAGTTGGCTCTCACGTCTTCTGGATATATTCAGTACCGATGAATATGAGAAATCTAAAATTTCAACACAATCTTTGGCCACTGAAAATTCGCTCGACCGACGAAGAACGGCTCGTGTCCAATATCCTGAATTTGGCAATGTCGAAACTCTTCCAAAGATTCGCTTTGAAGGTAGACCAATCAAAGTTCAAGATATCAGTTTAGGTGGAATTTGCTTGATAGACAGTTTTGACAGCTTACGATCCACTGTAGGAAATGAAATTGATTTGGAACTAGTTTGGACTGATGGAGTTGCAATGCAACGTTCATTGATTGTAGCAGCGGGTTATGACAAGCGACACTTGCGCTTTCTTGACTTGGATTCAAAATCCTTTGTTCGCCTCAACCTGCTATTGAAACCAGGATTTTTAGGACTAAAGATGAGGAAGATCTTGGCCAAGGACGCCGCCCATCTAGATATCGGAACTCACGAGATGTGGGTCGGGATGACTGGAGAGGCCTTGACGATATTCCCAGGAACTGACTTGAATATGCCACTGGCTGAGGTATCAATTTATGGAACTCGCATCTTCCTCTATAGACATGGAGCCCCTGTGTATTGTGTAAAAAGCAAAGACACTATCCCCGGACAGAGAATTAAAGAAAGTCTTTTGTACGATCTTTTGATCTTTGTATCCAATATTAGAAGTCAATCGCAGGGACTCAAAAATTTGCTTGTCAATCTCACTGAAGCGATTCAGGAATATCAGAGGCTCAAGGAATGAGTGAAGTTGAACGCCATGATTTTGACAATTTTCGTCCGAAATTGGTGATGGGTCGTGTAACTCCACAGGGCGCAAAATTAGTTTTTGAATCAGAAAAAAAACATCGACAAATCATACTTCCAATCGAGCTGGCTGATCTTCTTATTCTTTGCAACGGTCAGCGTTCAATGAAGGAAATAGTCGAAAAAATATATAAGCGTCAAGGTGTTGTTCATTTCAAAACGATTTTTGGAGCTGTTTATCGACTCAAGGAAAAAGGCTTCTTTGAAAACGGATCAGAGCTGCTTTATTCCAAATCGAATTTCCGGTTTATTGATTCGGGCAAATCAATATTTTATCGACCATTAGCTGAGATTTATTTTGGTCAAAGAATCAGCAATGAAGAAACGCACCCATTGGCTTTTTATTTTATATCGATGGCGACGATAGTTCTCTCAATTTTTGGCATGCAAAATATAAATTCAGAATTTTGAATGTTAGATTTTTGAGGGTTGAAGGAAGCTATGCGCTAGGCGTCCTATATGTCTTCGGACTATCGAGTATTCTGCTCAGTGCGAAGGCACTTTTGAAAACTCTTCTTCTGCTTTTTTTAGCTGGAAAAGCCTATAACTTCCGTCTGGTTATGGGCTTACTTGGAGTTTATTTTAAAGTTGGGAATGAATCTCTATTCCTGGTTTCCAATCGGTTGTATCTGACTATTTTTCACGGCAGCCTTATCTTGTGTTATTTTTCCTTTATTTATGGCCTCCATTTGCTTGCACCTAATTCTGAATTTTTTGATCAAGCCGTATTTGTTTCGGTAATTCTTGCGCTAATTGAACTCAATCCGTTTTACGGTGAAAGTGAGATCTCTCTTTATTTTAAAGCCCTACGGGATGACGACGGTCTTAATCAAGTTACTCACTATTACAGAGACAAAAATATTTTTAGTCTATTGCATGATGAGATCTATCTAAATCCTCAAAATGGCACTCTTACTCCTTACGCGTATTTAGCGGCAACCTGGCTGTCCGTTTCTGCAATTGCTGTTTGGCGCATGTTTGCAGAAAACTACAGTTTGATTGCCTATAGCTTCCAGACTGAGCCATTAGGAGAAAAGGCTGGAGCACTGGTTTTGTTGGGCTAATGTTGTTTTCAATTTTTAGCCTTTTAAAATATCTTATGTTGAGTCTTGGAACTTCCATAGATATTCTGCTCAGATCCACGTATCGTAAGTTGGTAGCTCACGTAAAGGTGAAGGACAGTGTTGTTTCCACCGCGGACAATCTGATCTATATTGTGCGAGATCTCCCTCTGCTCTCATGTTTTTCTGAATCGCTTTTGAGGAAAATATTGGATGGGAGTAAAATTCGACATTTTCCAGCTGGTAGTTGCGTCATTCTGCAAGGTGATATTGGTCACCATCTTTACGTTCTTTTGAAAGGTACTTTGTCTGTCCACAGAAGTGTCGAGGGCAAAGAGGAATTTGTTGGTGAAATTTTGCCTCCATCGATTTTCGGTGAAATTGCGGTTATTGAGCAAGTCAAGAGAACTTCGACTGTTGTTGCTGAAGAAGGAAGTGAAGTTTTGGAGATTCCTGGAGATATGATTCGTTCGGTGAGCAATGAATCTCAATACGTTCGAGAGATTGGTGATTTTAAAAATGCGATCATGGTCGCCCAATTTTTTTCAAGCGCACCTATGTTTCGCCACCTTCCCGAAGATATTGTTCAATTGTTCTTGAGCAAGGGTCTGATTGAAGTTTTTTCCGCGAATGAGATAATTTATCACCAAGGGAGTAAAGGTGAGGGGTTTTATCTTTTAGTTCGAGGAACAGTAGGCGTCGTCATCAACGGCATTCTTATTAAAAAAATTCGTCAGGGAGGCTTTTTTGGTGAGATTTCGTCTGTTGCAGATATTTCCCGAACTGCCTCAGTTGTGGCTTTGGAGAACGTACTAGTTCTGAAGATAAACAATGAGGGATTTTGGGATATCATTACTCAAAATATTGAAATGGCAATGTTTATCGAAACTGTGAGTGAAACTCGCATTCAGGAAGATATCGAATTTTTGAGAAGCAAGCCTGCGGACACTCAGTCTCAGTTTCGAGCTTCTTAAATTATAAGCATAATCAAGCGGGCCAGTTCAGATTCTTTAAGCCAATTTGAGGACACGCCCTAGTGAGACTCAGGAGGACTTTTGTAAATAGGTAAGAAATCGATAGAACATTTACCCTCATCTAAAAGATCTTGTGCTGATGTGTACTTTCTACTTTTTCATTTATAAAACGCGAGCTATAGCCTCTGAAATAGTCAAGTTAAGTCAAATCAATGTATTTGAAAAAGTTGGATCATCTCGATGAGTAAGCGAGAAAGTGAAAGCATGTTTGATGTCAAATTTGAAACGTGGTGCCCGGCTCTGCTTCTTTGGGTGATGATCTTTGTGTCAACACCGGCGTATCCTATGGCGGAATCTACCTGCCGAAGTTTTACATTTCATCAGTTTTATAGTCCTAGCAATTTTCCTCACTCGGAAGCATGGGGGATTCAAGCCGGAATCGAGAGCATTTATCCTGGTTTTGCTGTTGAAATGGTAAATACAGCGCAAGCTTCCTTTCGATCAAATAAGCCACCTTTTGCTATTTTTTCTGAATTAGCTATTCTAAGAAGGTCCCTCGCCCGAGCAATGATGCCTGCTGGAGATAGCAGATCCATTATGACTTTTGGATATTTTCGATGGCTAGATCCATTCAGAGATGGGGAATTGGTAGTTCGTTCCATGGCAGGTTATTCGGAAATAGCTCGCATTGATGATGGTGATGATTCCTATTTTCAAAATGGCGATCTTTCCAAAAGGTTGCGGGGTCGCTTTATAGAAATAATGAATGAACGAGGGTCTTCGCCATCGGATGATAAAAATCGCCAGCCTCTTCAGGATGAAGATGCCAATTATAGAACGTGGATTTTCAAGAGACGCAATTACATCGAAACTGAGATGGGTGTACAGACGGGGTCTGAGTGGTATGTTCTTAATATAGATACAGATCTAGCATGGGGGACATCGAATCCACCTATTCAGTTGTTGACGGTATTCCATCCTAGAAAAGATGAATCACATGTTATTTTGGATGATGCTATGAAGATATCAGCTCGTGCTATAGAAACAAAGAGTGATCTTGATTTTATGCGTGTGTTGTATTGGATAATGAACGCGACACCGGCACATCGAGGAAGTGCTCTCATTTCGAAAGTGTATTCCATGGCGCTTTACGCACACATCTTTGGGAAGCCAATGCCAGACATACCTGACGGCTTTGATGTATTTGCTATGCTAGAACCCGACTTTCGAACTTTCAATGAACGATATCGGCCAATATTCTTTCCAGTTCCGAAGTGACTCATTTTGAGACAGGAGGCAAAATTCGTCACTCCTGGTTCACTTCATTTTGATTCGAGGAATATCTCATAGATAATCGCCTGTCTCCCTCTGTAGAATAGAAGGATAGTACCGATTGAGGGAAAGAACTTCAGGAAACAAGAGGAGAGCCCGAGACGTGGTGATGTGGGGAAGATATTTGCGACCAACTGGCTTTTTCATCTGTGCCTCAGGTTTTGGCCTCTTGATTGTTTTTAACTCTTGCGGTGGAGATTTCGCTCCCCGGGCAAGTGTCTGTCGCGCGGCAGACTCTCCGCTCGGAAATCTCGTCAGAAATACTATTGCTGAGAAATCTTTTGAGCGCCAATATTCATCTCCGTTTTCAGCAGAAAAGGTCCTCTTGGGAGAATATAAGATTTCGAATGGCAGCTTCCAAGGCTTCCAGAAAGTCACGGACAGTCCAGAAATATTGCCAGTGGGATCAAAGCTTGTCGCCCTTGTCGACACCTCCTGTCTGATGAAGATGAAAACGGAGAATCCTGTTCCAGAATTGCTCAGTATGGAGTTAACCAAGGATCGGCCCATTTTTAGTGATTTGGATAAGCAAGCCTTCAGTTTTGAAACCTCAAAGCCCCTAGCTGTCAGTGATCTCGAAAACGAAGCCAGGAAAGACGAGTGTCTTTTGGGGGTCAGCTACAACCGCACTTACAAAATGCAGGCGACATTTAATGACCCAGAGGCGGTCAATCAAGGGCATGTGCGTGCTCTTAGATTGTTATCCACATTTGATGGCTTTTACGATCAAACAAATGGCATGCCTCTGATCAACAATGGCAGAGAACCAATCATTGCTATCATTGATACGGGAGTTGACTATACGCACCCAGATCTTATTTCTAGAATGTGGCGAAATCGAAATGGCGTTGGCATTGATGCCTCAACCATTGGAACTTCGGCCGTGAACTATGACCCTATGGACAACTCCTCGATTTCCCACGGCACGCACGTTGCGGGTTTGGTTGCAGCCGCTGGAAATAATGGAGTGGGCCTCATTGGCATCATGCCGTTTTTTGCAAAGATTATGGCAATTCGAGTGTTCTATTTTCGAGAAAATAGCTATGAAACGACGAGCGAAGTTGTGTCTAACGGAATCCGATTTGCCTATCAAAATGGGGCGGATGTCATTAATTTGAGTTTAGGGCGGCTAACCTCCGGTTCGGACAGTGATCCATTTTATCTCGACGCCATTCGTGAAGCAGTCAATCGAGACAGTGTGGTCGTTGCGGCCATCGGCAATTCAAGCAGTGCATCAGCGCCAGGACGTCAGGTCGATGGGGTTAACCTGACCTCATTGCCTGCATTGTATGGTGAATCCATTCAAGGAATGATATCGGTTGGATCCATTGACAGCAATACCAATAATTGGAGCACCTTCAGTCATTTTAGCCCAAGATATGTTGAGCTCTCAGCCCCGGGAGCGGAAAGTCCGAGTTTGGGTCTTCTTTCAACTGTAACTCCTGTCGCCTTTCATCAGAATCTGCTGTATTCTCGACTTTCTGGAACTTCAATGTCGGCCCCAATTGTTTCTGGTGCCGCTGCTCTGACAATCGGAATTCTGCGAAATACGTTTGGAATGAAGCCAAAAGCCGCAGAAGTGGAAAGCCTGCTTGCAGGCAGCTCTTTTAGGGATAGTAAACTGACTGGTTACTTTAAAGAAGGACGGAGAATGGATTTTGAGGGTTTGATGAGTCTGATTCACAAAACCTATCCAGAGACAGTGGGCGCAAGTGGAGTTTTTTCTTCTCGAGGCTGCCCATAGCCGCTATTGTGTAGGAGAAATCCTCGCGGAATGAACCTTCGACTTTTTGATTTAGCAACTTTGTTGGAGAAGGCCATTTATGTCAGATAACCATGTGATATTCACGGATCTTATCTTGATTTTAGGTTCAGCTACTTTGGTAGCCACGATCTTTCACTCCTTGCGACTGCCGCCAATCGTCGGTTTTCTTATTGCAGGCATTTTAGTCGGTCCACATGGACTTGGATGGGTAAAGACCGTAATGCGAGTGGAACTCCTCACCGAAATTGCCGGTATTTTATTGATGTTCACGATCGGATTGGAGTTTTCTTTGCGTCAACTGCGTTCCTTGCAAAGAATTTTTCTTAGCCTTGGAGGGGGGCAGATGGGGATGACCATAGGAGTCAGTTTGCTTGTCCTTCGGTATGGATTTGATCTTTCCTGGCCCCAGTCATTTTTCTTTTCATCGATCATTGCTCTCAGTTCGACTGCTGTGGTTTTAAAACTATTAAAAGAGGGAAGAAATCTCGATTCTCCATTTGGACAGACATCGCTGGCAATCCTTCTCTTCCAAGATTTTTCTGTCATACCTCTGTTGCTGACTGTCCCGCTCTTAGCGGAGGGTGGCGGCGAGCATCTCATTCAATTTGATCCTCTCATGATCGGCATGTTTCTTTTGAAATCTATGGGGCTTATTTTGTTCATTGGAGTGTGTGCAAGATGGATCGTTCCTTTTGTGCTCGATCGAGTTGTTCGAACCCGTAGCAGCGAGGTATTTTTCTTTTCGGTCTTATTTATTTGCGGCGGAACGGCACTGTTGATTGAAAAAATAGGTCTCTCTCTTTCTCTTGGGGCTTTTTTTGCTGGCCTTATGATATCTAGCTCCCCCTTTGGAAAACAGGCAACCGCCGAATTTGCTCCTCTGCGAGATAATTTTTTGGGATTATTTTTTGTTTCAATCGGAATGCTGCTGAGTTTGGATTTTCTTGCATCAAATACGCTCCAGATATTGGCCTTTGCTCTTGGCATTTCTTTGTTAAAGTTCATATCTATCTATTTGGTCCTGTGGTTTTCTGGCCATACCTCTTCTGTTGCCTCCGTCACAGCCTTGATATTATTTCAGATTGGTGAATTTTCATTTATTCTCGCGGATCGTGGCAGGGTCCTTGGCTTAATGTCGGATAGACAGTATCAGTATTTTTTGGCTGTCTCCATCATTTCACTGATCCTCACTCCCCTACTTTATCGAATTGCGCCAAAGTTGGGGTTTCGAGACAAGCCCCTCAGCATGGTTTCTCAGCGGTTTCAGAATCTTGCAAAAAGTCTGAAAATTCATTGGATCAGGAGTTTGATTGGCAGCTCATCAACGAACCAGGAGTCTGCTCCTCAGGGTGGTCATTCGCTTATTATTGGGTTCGGAATTGCAGGACAGGAAGTTGCTTCAGCGTTAAAGTCACTTCGCCTGCCTTATCGAATCATCGAAATGAACGGAACTTCAGTTCGGGAGGGTCTTAAACGAGGTGAACCTATTTTTTTTGGAGATGGTTCAAAAGAAGAAATACTTCATCAGGGCGGGCTTGAGCGAGCTCATTTGGTTATACTTGTCGTAAATAGTTTGGATATTACCGAAGCAATTTTACGAACCATTTATCGGATTCGCCCGGAAATCAAAGTTCTTGTTCGTTTGCAATATATGCGTGATTTAGAAAAAATGGATTTTAATCCAAATCTTGAGCCCGTCATTTCTGAATTCGAAACTTCATTGGAAATATTGGCCCGTACCCTACGTGCCTATGGAGCGGACGAGAAGCAGATTTATGACTTTACTCTGGAAGCTCAGCAACGGTTAAAGAGTTCTCGAAATGGAATTAAGGAGTCCGAGCGAAGAACAATAGACATGCCCGCCTGGCAAGCTCTGGCAAATCTTTACCCCATGAAATTAAAGAGCGATTCCTATGCCGCAGGAAAGACTCTCGGTGAGCTTGATTTACGAAAGCGCACTGGAGCCACACTTGTCTCTGTTTTTCGTGACGGATTAGGCGTTGCAGTGCCCGATGCCAATTTTTCTCTTGAAAGGAACGATACGCTATATTTACTCGGTACCAGCGAGTCTATTAAATCCGCAGAATTACTTCTCGCTGGAGAAGCAGCTATCACCTGAATTTATACCGTCTGCTTATTAGATTGAAAATACCTAGAGTATCGAAGACATCAACTAGGCCACTCGGAAAATATTTCTTGGCCCTTAAAACAATATTCCTGTGAACTTGCTCAGACCGATATAGTTGCAATCGTTTCTTCACAAACGCGTGTTTTGGCGTCGAGAGAATTTCTTCAATTTTATCTACAAAATCAATGTCCTGCCTGTAGCTGATCCATCCTCTCAATAGGGCCATTGCTGCCAGCTTTTCCTCGTCTGATAACTTAGAAAATTGCTTTCCAACTGCTGTCCCCTGCCCATTCTCTGCTAGAAGACCGACTTCACGAAGTATCTTAATTGCCTCCTGGCCAGGCTCAGGATTGATCATATTTCTCAATCTTGATATGTCATTGAGAGTCCATGCGCGGTGGACAAAATCATATTCATCCGAAAACGCATGAGCCTCTTCGCGAAAGACGCCATTTAGCCTATTCAGACGCAATTCAGCTTCATTGAATGCCAACTTTGGGTCACTGTGACCCCCATGTAATCTCAAATAATGACTTAATTCATGTCGTAAAGTAACTCGGCTATAGGGTCCTGAATGAAGGATTTCCATCACCAGTCGAGGTAAACGGTCAGGAGAGAACCGAACGGATCCCTGTTGCCTGTTGTCTTCGGACATGTCGTAGTCCGTGTCTTCCAAGCCTTTTAGGAGAGCTTCCATTTTTTCATCGGGAAAGGAACTAAAATCTTCCGCAATGATCTGAGCCAGAATTTGATCAACGCGAGTCAACTCGTCCGCCCAATTTTGATCAACTGCAAATTGTTTTGCGAAAAATCTAAGGATTCTTTCTTTGATTTGGGCAGGTGGTGACAAGTTATTTCGGCAAGCTGAAGCCTCTGCCAAATTCTGAGAGATTAAAAACAACGGCCCGGCAATGAAGCAAATGAGGCCGTGAAGAAGACAATTTTTGGCATTAGATCGTCTAATTTGGCACAAGGGAGTTTCCTTAAGCAGCTCAAGGGTAAATAGCAAGCTCATAAGTACTCTATAGCAATACTCGGGCCTTTCGCTGACCAGAAAAAATTCAGGTTCCCTTGCAGGTGGATTGTGATTGAGAGTCGTCTAGAGAATGTCGACCCAATCATCTTCTCCCTGTCGCAATCTGACTCCGACAAGAAGTGATCCTAGGCGCTTTTTTAATTCAATAAAGCAATATTCTGCGATGTTTTCTACTGTTGGGACCCGTACTTTGAAAAAATCGACTTCATATCCCAAATGCTTTTTGTTGAGGAGTGCAACGACTTCTTTCAGATCTTCTTCTACGTCGGTGAGATTGACGACTAAACTGGTCTTTGGATCGCGGTGCCCAGCCAGACGCGCTTCCAATATAAAATTATACCCATGGCCATATTCGCTACAGGAATCACCAAACACTTTCTGATTTTGGTCTTCGGTCCAGGTAAAATTAAAATATCTCACTCCGGCACTGAAATAAGCCTTTCTCGATAAAATGACTAAGGATGATTTAGACATTGGCTCCTCATAATTCAAAAAAAGTGACCAAACCAAGTTCCCCGAAGCTTGACTCTAGTCGAGGCCTGTCCAAGAATGGAGGATATATTTTCTGCGTCATTTTTACTGTGAGGCGAGCATTCATGGGCAGACTATTTTTCGCTGTGATCGGAGTTTTGGTGGCTCCCCTAATCCAATCCTGTTCTAATTTATTGGTAGAAATGAGCAGTGAGAAAATCTCTCTTGCGCCCACTGAGACAACTGCTACCCGAGAAAACCCGCCATTGGTTTCAGCAATTGATTCCTCAAGTAAAATTCTACCTTCTTCGCTGAAGGTGGAAAAACAGACAGATAAAACTGACAAAAGCGAAATTCAGTATGATCAAAACGAAGTCTCATCCATTTGCAATCTTGAGTTGGCGCGGCTTCCAGGTCCATTAAAGAGTGAAGATTTTGCCAAAGCTTGTAAAAAAGCTCAGGTGCTTCAGGGATGTGTGAGCGAGGAGAGACGTCCAATATTTCATTACGAAAGATTAAGCAGTGATTCGAAAGGAAAAAAAATTCTTGCTTTGGCCCTTATTCACGGGGATGAACTGCCCAGCGGCAGCGTTGCGCGGGCATGGATGGCGAGACTTGAAAGCGTTGAGCCGCGTAATTCCTGGAGAGTTATTCCTGTTTTGAATCCCGATGGATTTGGCAAAAAAACCCGTGTCAATGCCCGCGGAGTTGATATCAACCGCAACTTCCCGACAGAGGGATGGGAGCGTGAAGCTGTTCAAAGATGGAAATCAATGAGCAAAAGCGATCCTCGTCGATATCCGGGTCCGAATTCAGGAAGTGAAATGGAAACTCGCTGCGCGATGAAGCACATTGAGGATTTTAACCCAGATTTTATTATTTCGATACATACCCCGCTCGGAGTTTTGGATTTTGATGGGCCGAGACTGAAGTATCCCCGTTTTGAGCCCCTACCTTGGATATCATTAGGCAATTTTCCGGGCAGCTTAGGGCGTTATATGTGGAAAGATCATAACGTTCCCGTGCTGACGATCGAGCTCAAGGGGTCTGGAGGCCTAAAGAGACTTGAGCAGTTTGATCACCTCCAGGATATCTCAGGCACGGTGGCCATTCAGTCTAACAAAGCCAAGGAAGAAAAGAACTAGATGAGCCTCACTCCTTCCCTAAAAAAGCAACTTCTTGATGCCGCCATAAAGGCGCGATTGAATTCTTATAGCCCCTACAGTAAATGCAAGGTCGGCTCGGCACTCTTGATGGATGATCAACGAATATTTTCTGGTTGCAACATTGAAAACGCCTCCTACGGGGCCACCATCTGCGCCGAAAGGTCTGCGATATTTTCAGCGATCGGACAGGGATTTAAAAATGTGCAAGCCATATTGGTTGTGACAGATTCTCTCGAACCATGGCCTCCCTGCGGGATGTGCCGTCAGGTCCTGAGCGAATTTGCCTCAGCAGAGGTCCCTGTTTTCCTGTGCAACCTCGATGGAGTTGTGAGAGAGAAAACCCTAGGAGAGCTCTGCCCTCACTTTTTTGGGCCTCTCCAACTATCTTGAGCTTTTTTCTTGATACCCCGGTCAAATTCCAGCAGTCAGTCCGCGGTTAATCTCGTCAGTCTCAGGTAGGTAGTCCTCATAGATCATAGCAATCGCTCTCGGCAGGAATGAGACTGAATAATCCCCTCCTTTTCAGCCGCTTTTAGCCAAGCAGGAAATTCTTTTAATATTTTTTGCAATAAAACTTCTTCGGGCATTTCGGTTAAATCTTTAGCCGTCAATGCAAAGAAACCTGTATTGTCGATCCGGCGACCCTCAAGTGTATCCAGTTTTTCTAAAACGCCATAACCACTTCCTGCCCAACCGACAAACTGAAGAAAAATTGGAACACCATCGCTAGCCATAGACTTAATTTTCTCACTTATGGCCCTTGAGCTCCCGACTCCGCCATCATGAACAACAATAGCAAGTACCGGTTTTTTTGTTCCCGCATAATCTCGGCTCAACATTTCAAGAAGGGCAACCTCGTCATTGCTGGAGCCAAGTCCTGGAAATATCCCGCTCCAACCGGAATAAGGCTGTCGAGATATCCCTAAATCCTTCAGTTGATCCGCATTCAGCTGATTCGCATCGTAACCAAGTGCGTGCAAGATATCTTCCTGATTGGAGTAAGACTTTCGAAAAATCTTTCCTAAAAATCCCCCTTGAGTTGTCTGTTCATAGGGCATGCGGCTTTGTTGTGCTCTCTTTACAAACTGCTCATAATTTTCCAGTGTAATAGAATCACCGACCTCGTCCCCTGTCGTATCAATCGACAACCTAGCGCAATGGGAGGCAAATGCGTAACAGGGAATGGCCCCATCAGGGTCTAATCGTAGAGCCAAGGGTACGATGCGATTAATTAGCCTTTGAACACCCTCAGGGTATTGGCTCTGCATTGATCCGGATGCATCCAGGACAAGGAGAACATCCGCAAATATTTCACCCAAACCCATTTTGTCGACAAGGACATTCACTTTCTTTGCCAAATCCACGAGACCAGGCGCTTTTTTTGAAATCTTTTCCAGGGTGATTTTGTTCCTTTGCTCTGCAGTGGAGGGAGGTGGTTGGAGTGGCTGTGCGGGTGATTCAGGAACAGCAGGTTGAGGGGCCGACTCTTGGCCTTTCATTTCCGGGTCGTCAGCTCTCGCTCCACCGAAGGATTCAAATAAACTTGCAAATCCGCCCTTAAACCCATCTCCCTGGGTCCTTATTTTCCAACCATTGCCATGCCTGTAAAGAGTTAACAGGAAAATCGCTCTTTCTTCGGTCAAGGATCCAACTTGAGGTGAGAAGATAGCAATTTTATTTTCTCCCGCTCGCACAATAGTAGTAATGAATTCAAGATCTTTAACCATCGGATCTTGCGCGTCCCCTTCAAGTGAGGTAGCGAGAGCTAAACTCAGCTCGGTTACTTCTGTGGGGATCTTGCCCAGCTCGACACGAAAGATGGTTTTGTAAATTTTAGATTTTTGATCCAGTTCACGAGTGACGATCTCAACAGACTTATCTGGAGACTGCAAATTATTGTAGAAGAGCGTCCACTCATCGGCTTCGATTTTATTTTGTCCATTAAGACCAAACAGAAAAGCCGGAATATCATCTAGCTGAAGATTTCTTGATGATATTTTTTGCGGTGCTTGTGTTAGCACCTCCACAAAGAGCGAGCCCTTTGCATCTGCATCAACAATTGTTAATCTGGCTCCACTTTTAAGCGGTTCCGGATCCCCGGCCATTGCAGTCAAGCTTGGTGACGAGACTGAAAAAAAGAGCGGGATCATGACCGTCAAAAGAAAGCAGGAAAGTCGCTTGCAAAGAAACTGAATGTCAGAAAAAAGAGAAGTGAAGAGATTAAACACACTAAACATAGAATTTCCTCTCGAGGGGACCAACTAGCTGGCGCAAGCCTTGCCACAGGTCTGACTTCAGGACAACTCAAATATTTTTTATGATCGATCCGTGACGAATCGTATGAAAAAATTATGAAATTTTTTGCAGACCCCTTAGAGCCCCGGCAGAAGAGTCTATTTAGAATTTAAGAAATGCATGATACGGGGCTTTAAGCCGAACTCCTCCTTCGAGAGCCTTTAATTCCATGAGAAAAAGATGGGTGACGACATGGGCGCCACATTTTTTGACCAGGGTTTCTGCGGCAGAGGCTGTTCCTCCAGTCGCCAAAACATCGTCAATGATCACAACGCGACTCTCTTCCGAAAAGGAATCCTTGTGCACTAGCAATGAGTCTGAGCCATACTCCAAATCATAGCTGTGGTTCACCGTTTCGCGAGGGAGCTTGCCTGGCTTACGAGCGAGGACCAAGGCAATTTCCCTGTGTTGGGCGACTGCGGCCCCAATAATAAACCCACGACTTTCGATGGCGCAGAGATGTGTTACATCAGAAGGGAGTTTCTCTGCGAATTTCATGGCCAGCGATTGAAATGCCGCCCCGTTCGCGAAGATGGGTGTGATATCCTTAAACAAAATCCCCTTCTTTGGAAAATCGGGCACATCCAAGATCAAAGAACCAATGTCGCTCATTTGCCAATGCTTCACTGTTTATCTCCCGTCAGCTCTAAAAAGCCCAGTTCTTTAGCCCTCTCCAAGTCTTTGATGCCTATTTCAAACACATTGATTCCGGTGCCATGAGCTCCGCAAAGAGCAATGACAAAACCGTCGCCCTGCCCCTTTTTCTTTGAGAAAATCTTTATATTTTTCAGTTCTCTTGCCATTTTATTGAGCGAGATGGATGTCCCAGGCTCACACTGCTTACCCCCATCTTGCTTGTAAACAAAAACGCGACGTTCGGGGTTTTCAAAATTTGCGGCTTTGTCACTTGAACTCTTTTCATTTGCGGCAGCTTGAGCATGCCCTTGGGATAGAAGGTCCTTTTGATATATCATCTGACCATTGCTTCGACAATTGCCAACTGTACACGAACAGAGAGCACAAAAAATGACGAAAGTTGCCAGAGTTCTCAACTTTGCTAACCCCACGGCCAGTATTTTGTGCGCAAATTCCATCCGAGGCGAATCCTATAGAGGAGCGCATTTGCGGACATGAAGTAGAGCTGGCCGGTTTGCGTATCCAAATAGGGACTTGAGGTGATGCCCCTGCCGGTATCAAATTGATCCACCCAATTGCCTGTGGCAGCGTCTAGAACTTGAAGCGAACCGCTCGATTCCCCATAAACCAATAGGCCGCGGTAAACAACAGATTCTGTCGCAAAGCCCTTGATGCCCGGTCGACTCCAAAGAACTTTCCCGGAAGCCTTGTCTAAGGCCATCATCTTTCCTGAAGTTGAGCCGTAGTAAAGAGAATTTTGATTCAAGGTCACTGGGGAATAGCCGCCTTCGTCCACTTTCCAGCGGATGTTTCCTTTGTCCTTATCAAGGCAATAAAGAGCGCCATCAAAGCTCGATACGTAAATACTATCGCCTTCAATCACAGGAGTGGAGTCCACATCGCGAAACCGTTTATTCTGATTGAGTTTTTGCTCCCAAACGAGAGTTCCTTTTTCTTTATTCAAAGCCACAAAGGATCCATCGCTGAAGCCTGAGTAAATGAGAGGTCCGACGATCACGGGACGGCTGGCTCCCCGAACGGAAATCTGAGAGGGATCCATGCGATTGTAGGTCCACGCCACTTGTCCCGAACTCGCATCCAATGCATTTAAAATATTGTTTCCAGAAACAAAATAAACTCGGTTGTCTTGAACTAAAGGCTCACCGAGAACTTCAGCTCGAACGGGAAACGTCCACTCGGTTGCGCCTGTGCCTAAATTGAGAGAATAGAAAAATCCATCGCTGGATCCAAAGAAAAGCCTGTTGTCGATAGCCTGAGCTCCTCCCTCCACTCCACCTTGAAAGGATCGAGACCAAATTAGTTTTCCTGTTAATCGATCATAAGTCACAAGTTGGTCGATGGCATTTCCTGCTACAACGAATTTTTCTGTTACGACGGGCTTCATTCGGTTGAGACGGCGAAAATCCAATGACTCCTCTGCAAACGTGGCTTTTATCCACTCTCGTTCGATGATAAAGTCCTTTTTCTCAGCGTGCAGCTTTTGCAGAGGAGTTAAGGAACATCCTAGAGCACCAAGTCCGGTCAATGTGACAATAATGAATGCAGCTATTCGACGGTGCTCCATAACCTCTCCTTATAAAGATTAACAAAAAAACAGAGGAACTATCGGCTCGCCCCAGTCTTATCGAGTTCTATCAATCTCAAATAGGCCTTGGCTGCTTTCCCCGCATCCGTAGAGGAGAACTCCTGGCTGGCTCGAAGATAATGCGTTTTCGCCTGGTCGAGCCTTCCCAACTTTTCCTCCATCAATCCTAACTTAAGAATAGCTTCGGAATGAAGAAAGGAAGATCCCTTGTCCTTCAAAACCTGATCATAGAGAGCTTTTGCTTCTTCCTGTTTATTCATGGCTGCAAGGGCCGATGCTAACTGCATTTGAACCAATCCGAAAAAGACGCCGTTTTTTCCAGCAGTGGGAGATATTTCCTTTAAGATTTGATGGGCCCGGTCAAAGTTTTCGTATTCCATGTAGATAGAAGCCAACTGGATACTCCCAATCAAAGCAGCTTTTGAGCCCATATTGCTTTTGATCTTTGTATCGAAGTCACCCAAGAGAGAACCATAATCAGCGTCGATATTTTTATCACTGGCCTTTTTTTTCGTCTCTTTTCCGTCCTTCTGAGTGGTTGATTCATTTTTACTTAGAAGATCGGCTTGAATTTTATAAATCTTTGACTCCACTTCATACAGTGCCTCCTGGGCGCGAGTCTCTCTGAATTTTAGGTACCAGCTCCAACCTCCAGCGGCTGCCCCAATAACAAGCAAACCACCGAGGACTGAGAACACAAGTTTGCGATTCTTCTGAATCCACAGACCCACCATATCTGAAGTGGCGATGAAGGAATCAGGACCCTTAATGTCGTCTTTATCTAGCTTTTTAGTCACGTTTCAAACTCCGTTTTATTACACAATCTGGGGTCAGAATATGATCCGAATGAACCAGAAGTAAAGCTCCGATATTCATATCGTGGCTTGGATTCTGGCATCGGGGCCAAAGTTTCTACCCAACTATTTTTATTCTTCTGTTTATCTACCTATTTTTGTCTATTTGTCATTTCCTTTAAAGTTGAAAAGGGTCGTGAAGTGCGGCCGTGATGGTGCTGCTTCAATCCTCCGATGCATCGAATTCGGGCCTCTGCGAGGCGATCGGCTGCTCGATGCGTAGCAATATTATCGTTTCTAGCTATTTGAAAAACGTTGATCAAATTGTCATACACCTGATTTGTCTTCTCAAATGAACGTTCCGAAGAATACCCCTCGAGCTCTACAAAAACATTCATCAAGCCGCCTGCATTGATCACGTAGTCAGGAGCGTACAAAATACCCATTTCCATGAGGGCGTCCCCATGCCGATACTCTGCGAGCTGATTGTTAGCGCCGCCAGCCACGATCTTGCACTTTAGCTTGGACAGACTTTGATCATTGATAACGGCACCCATGGCGCAGGGTGCGAAAACATCGCATTCGCTGGTCACGATCTCTTTGGGATCGATGACAGAAAGGTTAAATCTTAAGGATATTTTTTTTGCTCGATCCTTGTCTATGTCAGCAATTGTGACCACAGCGCCCTCTTTTACGAGGTACTCAACTAGGTGGGATCCCACATTGCCCAGCCCCTGTACGGCAACTCTCACACCCGAAAGAGAATCCACACCCAACTTATACTTCACGGCTGCTCTGATTCCCATGAGTGTGCCATGTGCTGTGTAGGGGCTTGGATCACCTGAGCCTCCGAGAGCTTTAGGGATTCCCGTGACATAAGGGGTTTCCATGAAAATATATTCCATGTCATGAACCGTTGTTCCGACATCCTCAGCCGTAATGTACTTTCCGTTGAGGGAATTCACATAAGCTCCAAAAGCTCTAAAAATACCTTCGCTTTTATGCTTTTTGGGGTCTCCTAAGATGACGGCCTTGCCTCCACCCAGATTCAAGCCAGCAGCGGAAGCTTTGTACGTCATTCCTTTTGATAAACGAAGGACATCTATAAGAGCCTCTTCCTCATTGGCATAATCCCACATTCGCGTCCCGCCAAGTGCAGGGCCTAGAGCTGTATTATGAATGGCAATGATAGCCTTCAAGCCCACTTCCTTGTTATGGCAGAAAATGACCTCTTCATGGTCCCCGTGCTTTTCAATTAACTCAAAGCTCAACATCTCGGCCTCCACCCATTTCTTTTTGGCTCAATCAAGGTTTTATTCAATTGTCCTTTAGGTTGATGATGTCCCAAACACCTTAGAAACTGGGCCTATTGCGGGCAAGTAAAAAATGTGTCCTTCGCCTCGGTCAGATCATAATGTGAACTATAACGCATTTCATCAGGCAGTTGTCTGTGAGCTCCATCGATATGATCCGATTGTTGACTCGGCGCGCTCTTGTGCGGTAACAGCTGCTGCTTATGAATCAGTCTAGATCTCAGGATCAGTGAAGCCCCTTTTACTATTTTTTTTGAACCAGTGCATTTTCTCTGGAGGCAAATCTCTGTTCTATCAAAAATATCTCTTTCCATGTTTCCTTGCCGCAGGTTTTTTGGTTTTGGCAGTCGAAGCTCCGGCGTCGCTTGAAGACTTTGCTCGTGTTCCAACTTTTGGTTCCTCGCCTGGCACGGCCGTGGACAGACGAGGGTCCTGCATAAGGCAACTGATATCTGAGCCTAGGCTGATGCCCGACGAGCAACTGCCAATTGGTGATTTGACCGAATTTGTGAAAACCGACGGATTGAGTCCCTGGTTTTTATTTTTGAGGCAATCGGATTTGGCGAACGCCCAACTTTCAGCAGATCGCATCTTTGAACTCGCTGAAATCTCTCAAAAGATAGAAAATTACAGTGCTGAGGTGGACCATTTTTTGGACTCTCCAGACGTAGCCATAGATCGAAAACTCCGGGTCCTGCTGTACAATCTGGCATTTGTGGCCCAGCTTGTTCGAAGTGGATCAGAGGAAGTTGCTGATATTGTTCGAACACAGCTGGCGATTAGTGATTTTATGGTGCGCCAAATCCAGTGGCTTCAGCATCCCGTTTTCATTGACATGATTTTGTTTGCCTATTCGCACTTTGAAAGTGGCAATGCCGTGGGAGGCGCTGGGCCCGTTGCGATACCGCCTCCTGGCCATGAACCTGGGGTGTTTGATAGCTCTCATGTAGTCCCTCATTTTGGCACATTTAAATTAGCTACGATGAGATCCTCCGCAAATGAGCCTGTCGAAGTCACTGTTGAACCTGATTTTGTCAGCCTTGGTGCTTTGCAAATTTTATTTGAAAATTTACTATCACCTCGTCACGGCGCTAAGGTTGTCGCTGAGACGGCCTTATTCATTTACACAATATACTCTCGGTCGCAACTTTCTGTACGAGACTCCCAATTTCAACGGAAATATATTTTCTTAGATGAGAGGGAGAATCGATCGAACCCCCCAGAAGGGGGGTCTCGTTTGCCACTGAAGAGGCTTATTGAAGATACTTTACGTCCAAGCCTCCTCGATTTTCACACACATCCCTTGATCACTCTCTTTTTTTTGCAATTGGATTTACATTTGTTTGAAACTATTCAACGAACGGGACGACAACTTTCTTTTGAAAATGCCAATGTCTTAAAGATGTTCTCTCCCGTCTTCGCCCGGGTTCTCGACTTTAATTTTTTTGAGGATCTTTTCGCTCTTGATGATCCCCCTGTTGCCGATTCGGAGTCGAACCAGCCGGTGTCATACGGGACAGCTTCCGTAAAAGAAGATGATCCTCAGATAGCGCTCCATATGTTAAAGGCCAGTGGTTATGCTTATGAGCATATCAATAAAGACGCAGAGTTTCTTCGTAAATATTTTCAGCGCTTGGGAAGAATTATAAATTCAGGTCGCTTGAAACACTCAGATCATTTTTTCAACTCTTTGCCAAAATCCCATGCGATCTACACCATCCGTTCAGGCCATAATCACCCGCCCTCATCTTCAAATCCTCTCGTGTACAATCTGCCTTCTTCGGTTGCAAGGACTCTCCTTTTTTCTATTTTAGAGTTATTTCTAAAACCTCATTATTTTTCTTCTCCATACTCTTTGGTTCCGGAGATCTTGAATTTTAAAATTGGGCCAGCCTTTATCCTCGATGACGGGGACGGGAAGCCGCCAACTCCCGACGCAGGCGGAAGTTTTGCAAATCAGGCTCAATTTTTGCGCAAAACTCTTGGAATCCCCAGCGACCTCCCAACAAGCAAGAGTTTGGATGGTGCCCCACCTTTTTCTTTTGTGCTGCCTTCGCAGTCGAATTTAGTCTCTCGATCTGCCGCCGGTGAATCCGATGGTCAGTCAACAGTTTTCAGCCGTGCATTGGATGGCTTCTACAAATGGAAATTAGGTTTTCGAGATTTAGGTACTCGAAAGGCTCAGGAACGGAATGCTCCTCAGAAAAGAAGAAAAGAAGATAGTCGCCTTGAGCGAATCAAACCAGCGTCCTATTTTGGATTATCCAATCGGAATAGAGGCCCCCTTGAGGTTGAGAAAAAGAGACATTCTATTGAGTTACAAGAGGACATTCTAAAGCTGAGTTCTTTTTCTGCTGCCAACGATCTCGATCGTTCCTTTAAAGCTAAATACTCTTTCGCACTCATCGTTCAACGTTTTAAAGCCGAAATTGAAAAAATTGATGCAGACGTAAGAGAGATTCATGGTTGGGCCGTGGACAAAGAAAACGGGATCATTCATTGGATGAATTACCTGTCACTTACATGGCTCCAGAAAGTCAGAGGTGTTGATGAAGAGGATCTCAAACTCGTCATTGAAAGAATAAATCATGATTTAGAACTTTATTTAGAAGTCAGAGATCTGTGCGAAAAAAATGAGAATATTCCGGTTGTTCAACTGATACAGACTCAACTCAATAAGAGAATAGAATTAACTCGAGAGATAAGGGACTCCTTAATTTCTATTTTCTACCACTTGATTGTCGAGAACTCTGATGGCACCCGAAAAGGAAATGAACTTCACAGGATACGTATCAGAATGATCCATATAGGATTCGAATTTCCTGATTAGGCTTGAAGGTTGAGAGAAGGGAGGTCGATTTTTTTAGAACCTTCACTTCATACCTTCCAAATGATGAACACATCGTGTTTGAATCCACTGCTGTCCGGTTTAAATTGTAGATTGAATTGAAAAAGGCCCGATTATCCGGCATTTAGAGACGTCATTACCACACAACGTTTTCCAAATGAGGAGTCAGGCCTTGGCACAAAATACTGTTTTTGGACAAGTAGTCAAATTAATCCCGCGCACGCAGTTCGAATCTTTTGTAAACAAGCACGAGGGTGATCATGGTGTCAGATCACTCGATTGTTGGACCTGGTTTGGGGCATTGCTTTTTGGCCAGCTCACTGGCCACGACTCGATTCGCTCTATCGAGAGAGTTTTTGCAAAAAATGATTCAAAGATAAAAAAACTTGGATTCAATGCCGTTTGCAAAAGCACCTTGGCCGATGCAAATAAAAGTAGGCCTCTCGAGATTTTGGAAAATACTTTCAGTTACTTACTAAGGAAGGCGCAACAGCTTGCTCCAAAAAATAGTTTTCGATTTAATGGCCATATCTCCGTTCTGGATTCGTCCTCGATCAGTTTAAGTTTAAAACTTATGCCATGGTCACAGCAAACCCGCACCGTTGGTGGCGTTAAGCTTCATGCTGCAATCGATTTGGCCGGAGATTTACCCGAGGTCATCGTTTTAGAACCCGCTCGTATTCAGGATTTGCGTGTCGCTCGAAAAGAGTTCAAATTTAAAAAGGGCACTACCGTTATCTTTGATAAAGGCTATTCCGATTTTGAGTGGTTTCGCGATCTGAACGACGCCGGAGTTTTCTTCGTTACCAGATTGAAAACCAGCATTAAATTTAAAGTCGCTAAATCCAGAGTCACGGACCGAACACGAGGGCACATTTGCGATCAAGAAATTTATTTCAACGGTCCCGTCGCTAAGCGAAAAATGCGGTCAAAAACAAAGCTACGACGGATCAGCTACCGCGATCCGGACACGGGAAAAAAACTTATCTTTCTAACAAACCGCTTCGATCTCGCGACGCAGACGATCTGTGACCTATACAAAGCCAGGTGGAAAGTGGAACTTTTCTTTAAAACTCTAAAGCAAAACCTGAAAATTAAAAAATTCCTTGGAAATAGCTTCCACGCTGTGAAAGCGCAGATTTGGGTCGCGTTAATTGCGTATTTGATGGTTCAGATTTGGCGCTTCATGCTGAAGACCAGAATCAGCATCCCCGATGCCATGGCGGTGATTGGGACATTGATCCTTTTAAAAGAGCCACTAAAGCGACTCTTAGGGTCGATGCCACGTAAAACCCGCCACCCGCCTGACAAACAACTGATGCTGCCTATCTAATTTAAACCGGACAGCAGTGGTTTGAATCACGTAATCATAATATTTCTTTTCAAATTCCTTCAAAACATCAACTCGGTCTGTGATCTGATCAAGGTACTCAGTTTTATAAATTTTCAAGAGCCATTTTGTCCCGCTATAAAGTTCATATTTAAAATTCAATTCTTGCGCTCTTTCAACTGAAAGTCTCGTTGCCAATATATCCAAATAATGTTCCCAAAACATAATAGATTTAAACATCTCGCTAGATACGTTTTGAGACTCTGCCCATTGAATCTTAAATCTCATTTCGGTTTTGTTGAGTTCTGATTTTACTCTATGGGCAATATTATTCTCAGGGAGTGATTGAAAAGAAGTACCATAACTTTTCGCTAGAAAGGATTTTATTGTTGGCAAATCATCAGGATAACCGAATTCAATGAGTCGCTCTCTTTCCCAAGTCTTTGGGTCATCATGAATTCTCAAATAATTGAGCAAATGTCTTTCTAAAACTGCCCATTCGGTTCTGCTAACTGAAGCCGAGAACAACTCTTTTTCCTTCAAAAACCTTTCGCCAGCTTCTACAACTTCAAACTTATGGCGATAGGTAGATTCAAGAGACTTGGCGAGTGCTATTCCTGATCTGTATGAAATTTGCGCGGCTATCGGTTGTGAAAATATAAAAGCCATGAGAACGGCAGCTAAACTCTTGTTGCATTTCACGATAGTTAGTGCCCTCTTTCTTGGTGATTCAACTATATGCATGCCCCTTCCCCTACCGGAAGTCTCAAGCAAGGACAATTATTTGGAGTGATTGGTAAAAACTACTGTAGCTTCTCTTAAAAATATCGTAATATTTTCCGAATCCGAACCTAATATTTAGATTGAATAATTCAGAAGTCCGGGTTTTCAACTTTAAACGACTCTGAATCAGAATACAAAAATGATACTTTGCTGCTTTCAGAATTACTTTGGATCTGCAGCCAACCTATTTCGACATGTCCTTATTTTATTCCCCTGGCGCTGACGGGCCTCGAATATTCTCTCTGCTTCAGTCAGCTTAATACGCAGGTCCTTGAGCCCCTGTTCCAGTTCATTTCGTTTTTTCACATCGCTAATTTTAGGCAAATGATTGATAATGAGAAGAATGAGATGTGCTCTCATTCGAGCGATATCAAATTTTGAGAGGGGCGAGTTCGTTTCAGGTCCTTTTGCAATAGCAACCCACTTGAGTGTATTCAATTGTTCACGATAGAATGGTTTTTTGAAGAAGAGATTCAGAGGTGCTTTTTTTGGAGTGGCTCACAATTTCCGGCCCCTCTCTGCGCACCCACGCCGGTTCTTTAGAAGGGTGTTCTGTCTTCTTTCAGAGGGGTCCCCTTTTCGGGCCGAAACTGAGCAGTTTTACGATATCTAAGCGTTCTCTGCGTTCTGCGGACCCTGCGATTTCCTGAACTAAATCTGGAGAAGGTCCGATGAGGTCACCTAATTCTCTGTTAAATACAGTTCGGAAAAGAAGCTCGGCACAAGGTTCCCAAGGAGCGCAATGGATGGCATTCGATGCTTTTCTAGATTCACTTGCATGCCACTCAGCGCGATCAAGAGTCCCGTCGGCAGAAAAAGTAAAAACTGCGTCTTCTATGTATTTATCATCAGATACGTCGCTGCTCAGGGACCACGTGACCGCAATGTCAGCGAGTAAAGGACTTCCTTTCCCAAATACCCAACGGGCATAGGTTTCTGTAGCCATAAATGCAAACCTGCCATTTCGAAATTGCCTCAAAGGTACTGACAATTTATATTCCAAGCTCGTAATTTCAGAATGAGATCCGATCTGTACAGAGCCTTGAGTTAATTCATAATGAATTTTTACCTCCGAACCGTCAGAAGGAACCTTAAAACTCTTTATGAGATGGAATCGTGTTGTATCTTTCCTGGGATGAGTCGCCCTTTCCAAGGTGAGGCCTTCGCCGAGATCAATATCGATACTCGACAGGTAGCGGCCTCCAGGTCGACTCAGTTGAAGCGTTTCAAACGATTGATCATCATAAACTTGCTTTCCATTTCTTTCATGAATGGTTACAATGGGTAACTTAAAAGCAGGGGTTGAGACACGAATGTAATACCGTGAATCAGAATCAATGTTCACATATCGTGAATTTGGGCCCAAATAGCTCAGGCATCTGCTCGCTCCAACGGCCGAATTAAACTCAAAAGCAAAAAGACCCACGACAAAAGATAAAAATATTTGGAATTTCATCCGCCCTCTATATGTGAGCTCAAAGAAAATGACAAATGTTTTGGAATGATTGGCAAAAAATTGCCTTGTGGTCTCCATCAGAAAATCATTTTCCACATGAAAACAGCAAGTAATCCTAGAAAGTTCACTAGAGCAACTAGTTTCCAGCCCAGCTCTATCGAAACCTGGCGTTCCGCAGTATCGAGAGATCTGGAGTCTTCAAAATCTTCAACCCTTTTGATCAGTTCAGTTTCCAAACGATTGTTCTCGCTTTTTAGATAAGAGATTTGCCGTTCCAATTCCGATTGAACTTGGTTTAGTCGTTCCTCCTGGACCTTCGCCACATCTCCTGAATTAAATGAGTTTTGTGGGTGCCATCCTGGCTGTTTATCAATCAGAGCCATATACCACTGAAGGGCTCTAAATATGTGAGGAGGTGCCGAGTCTTCGTTCTTGGTCCACCTTGTCCATGCAGAAGGGTCAACCAGCAAGAGCTGCGCCATTTTTCGGCGACTCAAGCCAAGAGAGATTCGTATGTCTTCGAGGTGCCCAATTTTCTTCTGAATGACTGCAGTCTCAGCCTCATATTTGAGTCGCAGGGAGGTCTTTGATCTGTCAGCGCCCCCTTTTTCACGAAGTTTTGCCTCAGAATATGACTCAAAAACCATGCTTTTCGATGCATATTCAGCATCGATTTTAGGTTGAATTCTCCTGGGCTCCAATTCGGAATTATCCTTTGTCTCCTGATTTAGTGTTTCCATTTATCATCCTTAATATTGTGTTTTACATAATCATTATTGTGAAATACAATGAAATATGAAGCAAATCACAATTGGATAGAGAGCGCCGCATAAAATTGTCTAAAATTCGTTTTGGATAGACAGGTTGCATTCTTGACCCTGCCCTCCATATGCCTACTTTCAAATTTGACTGTAACTTATAGTTATAAGTCACAGTATTAAGTAGTTGATTATATTTAATTTAAAGAGTGTACTGGTTAAGGTCTTATACTTGATCGCATAGCATTGGATTGCGTCAACCGCAATGACTCGATGAGTATAAACTAAAGTTAGTTATACAAAAACCACACGCGAGGTATATGCAGCATGGCAAGCACATCACGCTATTCACTCAACAAGAATAAGTACCTTCTTGATCCTGAATTTGAAAGGCTAGAGTATTTACTCAAAAGCCATTTAAAGAGAGACCCACGCAACTGTGTATTGCTTTTTTTGGCCTTAAATACGGGAGCTAGAGCCACCGAGCTGCTCAATCTCGGCCAGAAAGATATCAATGTTTACGAATCTAGTCTTTTTATCAAGGGGATAAAGGGCAGCAATGACCGAGAGATCCCACTGCCGCATTGGCTATTTGGGGAGCTCCAACAACTGGCTGCCAGGGCTCCTGACAGAGAAAGACTATTTCCCATTGGCTACAACAGATTTCGGCAGATATGGGATCTCTATCGGCCCGTCCCCAAAAAACTTCACTCCCTGCGGCACACATTTGCCATCAGGCTTTATCGAAAAACAAAGGACTTGCGACTCCTACAGGTTGCCCTCGGCCACCGCAATATTACAAATACAATGGTCTACGCTGACTATTTGTATTCCCAGCAGGAGCTGAGAAAACTCATTCTCTAGAAGCTAAAAAAGGTCCTTCACTGCCGAGAAAATCTCAACTTCCGGAGCTAGAGTCATTTCTTTGTTTAAGCTTCCACGAACCAATTTTTTAGTCTCTTCGGTGAGGCTGTTACGCAATTCTCCCAAAAATTTTGGAGGAGCAACCAGTATGAGACTCTCAAAGTCAGATTTACATCGGCTTTTTTCCAAAACTTCTGCAATGGCCTTTGAGAACCGCTGCGCCAACTGGCGTTCGATATCAACCTCTGTTCCTGTCGTGTGTTTGTGAGTCCGCGTGTAGCCCTTAAGGGTCGGTCGCTCCGCCGTGAATTCATGTATCTTGTCGCGGCCCTCCGGGAATTCGAGACCTTTTACAAACTTTATCCCTTGCGTAAGCGATATAAGACGAAACACCTTCGCATGGCTTTCGTCAGCAACCAGAATCCAGGCATTTTTATTTGGCATCAGAGAACCTCCTCGATACCCATGGTCTTACAAGAAACGTGACACTCCTGCACCTGTATAACGAATCTAAAGAAAATAATGGGAAATTCTTGCGATCTCTGGGTGAATTCTGAGTCTATTTGTCCCTATCCTATTTACTGGGTGCAAAAGAGTACAGATTCTGCCATTAGAACCTGATAGTCAGTTCCAAAAGGCTTTGCCTTTTCGATTTGATAAACAGGTTCTGTAAGATTCTTGTTATGGACGCACTCTTTAATTTTCTTCACTTCTTCGGGTCGAGATTGAGTCCACTTTATCTGTGTATCGTTGGCTATTGCGTTCTCATACAAGTCCATTTCTCGAGGCCGCCAAAGCTCATCAGAGGAGAGGCTGGGGTCGATAGGGACATCAAAATCCGGTGTAATTCCCCTTCCTTGATGTGAAAGGCCACTCGACTGATAAAATTGGTGGCTTGTATAGAATAACAGAACTCTATTCTCTTTTGAGCCTCCGATTACCACAGCGTCCTGAGCCGTACCCTTCCCAAAGGATTGTTCTCCAACGATCCATGCACGCTGAACCTCCTGGAAAAAACCAGCAACGACCTCCGCTACGCTCGCGGTGAACGAGTTAATCAGCACCACTAGGTTGAGCTTGGTCACCTGCTGATGATCCGTCATCATCAAGAGCAAGGAGTTTTCTTTCAGGTTTCGCACCTTGGCTGCAATGCGATTCTCTCCTGAAAACAAGCCCGCAACACAGCTGGCCTGAGCCAAAAAACCGCCTCCGTTGTTCCTCAAATCAAGAACAATTCCTTCGGCTCCCTGTCTTTCGACCTCGAGAATCGCTGTTTTAATTTGCTTGCAAGTAGATCGATTTTCATCGGTATTGAGAAAGTCATTTAAAGCGATATAACCGTACATTCGACCCATATGTTGAATAAATTCAGGCACCACAATATCAGTCGTCACATCAGCTCTCTGAACCACCACTTCAAGAAGGTTGTCGCCTCTTTGTATCTTGAGAGTGACTTTGGTTCCAGGATCCCCTAATAGCAAGGGTGCAACTTGATCGACAGAAGGTGATTGATCAAAAACTGCCGTATCGATGCCCAAAAGAACATCATTGTCCATGATACCGGCATTTTCAGCGGGACTTCCTTTCAAAGCGCGCAAGTACAGCTTGTTTCCTAAAGGCATCACCAGAAGACCCAGACTACTTTTCTGAATTTCATTGATCTTATTTGATTGCAGATCGTTAAAGCTTTTTTCATCAATGATATACGTATGAGGATCGTTGAATTTAAGATATTTATTTATAGCAGCGGCTGTAATTGCTGATTCACGATTTTCATTTCCTGGCTCACTCAATAGTTTGTCATATAAATTGATGACAGCCTTATCTATATCTAACTGGGTTTCCCGATGAATCAAATAAATTTTCCCATACAACTCTAATTGCTTTCTTCTTTCATTTTTCTCATTTTCAAGGTGCAATTTTGTCTGGAATCCATTTCTTAGGCTTTGGTCGTCCGCAAGGACCTCTTTTGGAAGAAACCCTACGCTCCCCACCGATCGTAGCCTCTCTGGAGCCTCTTTTTTTTGATCTACAGCCAATTGCAATGCTGGTCTCAGTTGCCCAGCAATTGCATCAAGAACAAGTAGGCAGAGCTTAAATGCATCACCCGATTTTGAGCAACTTCGATTGTTAATGAGTCCAAGAACTTGAAGTCGACTAAGGCCCGTTTGTCTCCAATAGTAGACTTCTTTCTCAGCTTCGCTCATGCTCCATGCAGGACGATAAGATCCAAAAAGAAATCCCATTCCAACCACAAACAAGAATTTTCGTGCTTTGTAAACCGAGCTCCGCAGACAGATTTTAGCACCCACTCGACGACTCCTCCTTAAAGGAAGAAAAAACACGGACTCTAGCATTTCCCTCAGATAATTTGTATCCACCTTAAAATTCTTACAAACGCCAAGACAAATAGTACGATTATTGCGACAATCCGGACCAGATGAAAACGCTTTTGATGATCTTGATGGTTTTTTTGCCGTATCGCTTTCTACAACTTCCTATGCAAGTTGGCATTTACGAAGTTGCCTCATGCTTCTATTGGGTCAAAAGCGAGATACTGCTGGGAAAAACACTTGCTCAGAGTTCAGTTAGTCGAGATACAAGAGATCGCCATAAAGGGAAGATTGACTCGCCTTTTTGAAAATTTTTCTTTCGCTTTTCCTGCTGGCCATATCGTCAATTGTGAACCTCTCACCACTTTTCCCTTGTCGGGAATAAGTGGGAGCATCAAGCGGATGGCGTCTCATGATGCCACCTCAAATCTTGATGATTCCTGCTTCGCCGAGGCCATGGTTGTTGGGCGCCCTTTCGGCCGTACAACAGAGCCTTTCCTCTCCACAGGCTGATGAACGGGGTAGGACCCACCCTCGTTTTGAATATTTATTGCAGCATTGATGTCCCTATCGTGATGAGCATGACATGACTCACATGTCCATTCCCGATCGGAAGTGTGAGTTCGCTGTTCACGAACCCGCACTGATGGCACATCTTAGAACTTGGAAACCAAGTCGATATAAAATGCAAATGTTTGTCGTATTGGACAGCATACACCTTCATTATCTCAACAAGTCTTCCCCATGACTGAAACGCAATTGACTTTGCCAGTCTTCGGTTTTTCATCATGCCCTTCACATTGAGTGTCTCCATCGCTACCACTTGGTTCTGGCGGTAGATATTGAGAGCCAATTTGTGAAGATAGTCCTCCCTTTGGAACTTTATTTTTTTCGTGCAACTTTGCAAGCTGTAATCTTGTTTTTCGTAGTTATTGGAGCGATCTTCGCGCTTTTCTGATTTCTGCATATCTCGTTGGCGCTGCATCTTCTTTTGAAGCCTGCGCTTGCTCTCGAGCGTTTCAATGTCTTTGGAACCTGGATCTTCTCGCCATCACTCAGAACAATCTGCTTGATGTTCAGATCCACCCCCACGATCCCATCATGGGTTGAAAGAATTTTCTCCTTCGTATTGAATTTTGTGACGATGCTGACGAAGTATCGTCCACTTGCAGTTTTAGAGATGGTGGCGGCACCGAACTTTGCACCGTCTGGAAATTCTCTATGCATTTTCATCGGTATCCAAGTCTTGTATTTTGGAATAAATACGCAAGTTTGTCCCGACACTGATTTGATTTTTGGTTGTGGGAGTGAAAAACTTTGCGCAGCCAACTTCTTTTTGAGTCTTGGCTTTTACCGCGTCCTGCAAACAGATTCTGATAGGCGACATCGAGATCGTGAGTTGCAACTTGCAAGGATTGACTTGGCACGTCACTCAGCCAGTCAATGGCTTCTTTCCAGATGAGGAGATGTTCTTGCATCTCTGTGCGAGAGAGTTTCTGTATCCCATCCGCGTACAGCTCCTCGTTTATCTTTAGAAATTGGTTGTACACAAAGCGAACCGAGCCAAATATCTTCCCTAGATGCCGTTTCTGCACCGGTGAGGGAAAAATTTCGAATTTGTAGCGTCTTGTGAGTTGCTTCATTTCCTTGTTTGCTTTATTATTAGTGTTATGAAAAGTCAAATCAAAGAAAAAACGAAATTACGTGGACATTTTCACGCCGTTTACAGTCTCAACTATCACTTAGTGTTAGTAACCAAATATCGAAAAAGATGTCTCAAGCCGGAGCAATTAGAGTTTCTAAAGCAAGAGTTCAGCAGACTTTTTTGTGAATGGGACTGCAGACTCCTCGAGTTTGGCGGCAAAGGAGACCACGTTCATCTTCTCTTTGAAGCACACCCGGCGATGAATCTTTCAAAGCTCATCAACAACCTAAAAACCGTAACGAGCAGACTTATTAGGAAGAAGTTTCCAGCACACCTGAAGAAATATTATTCGAAACCTGTTTTCTGGACTCGAGCCTATTGTCTCATTTCGACGGGCGGAGCGACACTTGAGGTCAAAAAAATATGTAGAAAATCAGGAAAATGAAAAATCATCCTGATTTCAAGACCTCCTCCATCCATGGAGGAAAGTCGAGTTTCATTCATCTCCACCTAAATCAAAGATTTTAGATGGAGAATTCTGAAACGGGTTTGTTAAACTATCTCCCTCCCGAACGCCTCGACAGAGGTCTGGGTCTCGTTGGATTTGTGGATCATCGTAAGTGGTTAGCTTTCCTATTTCAAAATGATCATGCTAGGCTTTCTCAAGAGACTCTCACCTTCCTCACTTGAGATATTTCGAAAAAGGAGTCCAGTTGTGACGATCAGGGAAATAGGAATTATTATACTCGTTACTTTTGCAACATTAGGAAATGCCTGGATAAAAACGGCGTCGGCTGCTCCTCCCGCCGCGTTCTATGATCTTCCTAAGGTTGTGGCCGTCCAGAATCGCACCTATTTTCTGAATCACGACTTAACTGCTCAATTAGGTTGGTTGCCAAGCGATGCGTTTAATAAGGGCTATACGGTCGGTTTATCTTATACCACCTTTTTCAGTGACTATTTAGGCTGGGAGGTCGTCAACGCTAACTACTCATTTAATAGTGAGACGAACCTTAAAAAGGATCTCCTCAATAATTTTGGGGCCGCCGTTGAGAATGTGGGTTTTGATGGTGTACTTGATTTTGTGACCTATTATTTTACTACGAACATTGTCTACACGCCACTCTACACAAAAAGCCTCCTTTTTAACAAACATATCACTCGGGGGGAAGTCAGTTTCGTTTTTGGAGCTGGGGGTGCTAACTTCGATGCGAGCGGGATACGGACTCTGATCAATGCTGGACTCTACCTGCGCTTCTTCACGAAAGCCGACACTTCTTGGAAATTTGATTTTCGTGACTTCCTCTATTTTGAAAAGAGTTTGGGGGCCGTCAATTCGATGTCCCTTATGGTTGGTTACTCCATGCAACTGGGAAAGCCTCCCGTAAGACCCCTTTCCAGTGAGGAAATTGATACAAAATGAAGTGGAAAGAGATGATTGGTTTAGACGAGGTCTCTCTGATTCTTATATTTCTTGTCAGTGCTGGCGGGTTTGCGAAAGGAGCAAGTGGACAAGTAAGGGCCTTAAAGCCTTCCGCTCAATTAAAAATATCCAATCGAACGCCAAATCAGGAAGCAAAATCTAAGGTTGAAGCAAAATCTGCTGCCCCGGTCGCTCTTGTAAATGGGGCAAATGGGAGTGAACCAAGTTTAAAAACCAATCCGGCAAAGGAATCTCCTCCGCCAAACTCTGCCCAGAACGCACCTCCCGATCAGGTAACCAGCGGAAAATCAGTCGATCTCAGCAAGGCGTTTCTCAAAGAGGAAGTAAAACCTTACTCCTATGTCCCCATAGACGCCGAGTTTTGGTATAAAATTCAAGCCTCCATTGCCGAAGGGAATCCGATTTCAGCGCTCATTGAAGGAGCAAGAATGGAAGATTCTGCAGGAACTGATACTCCGGAGGGAGGCGAAGGGCAGCTGGCTATGGCCGTCGCCTTTCGCGAACGAAAACTCTATTATGCTTCTTTTGATCTATTGATTCGAATGGCGAAAGACCGAATTGGATCATCACTGGGCGAAGCTGCACTCCATGAGCTCGGTAAACTTACCACAGAGACTCCTTACGATCAGGAGGCACTTAATCACCTTCTTGTTGGAAATGAATTTGCCTCACTTCATCCGGACGTCGAATCATTCGTGAGTTATCACAAGGCAATGGATCTTTTGCAATTGGGGTTCACAGAATGGGCTCAAGTTCATATTAATAAGATCAAGAAGGATTCTTATTGGGATTATCTCATGCAATATTGGACGGCCGTCGGGGAAGTTTCGCGCGATCGTGTTGATAACGCTCTCGCAATTTTTCAAAAACTCATGGAGACTCAAAGTTTGCCTCCGAGAATCTTTGAGAAAGTGGCTCTTCAATATGCCCGTCTCATTTTTGAACAGGGTGATTTTCAAACTTCATTTGCCATCTATAATAGTCTAGGTTTGACGGGCGTGCGTGAGATCGGTCGAATTCAATTGGAGCGAGCTTGGGTTCACTACTATCTTAAGGACTACGGCAAGGCAATGGGCATCCTGACGGCTCTGCAGGCCCCCTACTTTGAGCCCTCGCTGACTTTTGAGCGGCACATACTTGAAATGATTATCTACAGAGAACTCTGTCACTACGAGGCCGTAAAATACGTTGCTGGGCGGTTTCGTTCAAACTTCAAATCAAGCTTAAATGCAATTCGCTGGCGCAAGCCACTTCGGCACGATAAGGCCCTCTTTAATCTTGCGGTCCTCAATCGTGAAATTCAAGATCCTGCAAATCTTGTTGATCAAGTCCGTCGTGAACTGGCAATGATTAAGGAATACAGCTGGGATCAATTCACTTTCTTTAAACCTCTTCTCCAAGAATACTCACGAATCGATAGTATTCTCCAGGCTCGCATCGATATCCAACTTGAAGAGAAAACCAGGAGTTATGCGAATGAATTGCTGGATGCCGAGGAGCAGATCCTCTTTTTGGAGTACACATCGCGGCTAGATGAGCTTCGTGTCCGTCGAGGGGATGATTCAACTTATCGCGCTCAAGATATCAGCTACATTACCTTTGAGAAAATCTACTGGCCCGCAGACGGTGAGTTTTGGTGGGATGAAATGCCAGATTATCTAATGAAGATATCCTCCCGATGTGGAGAGCAGTCAACGCCGGACGATCGTAAGGTGGAAAAGGAGTTCAAATGAGTTCTTTTCCAGATGGCTCGCTTTTTCTCCGCGCCAGAAATTGCATTTGCATGATTGCGATATTCTTGTGGACGCCCCCTTCACTTGGTCAGTCTCCCGCCCAGGCGAGTCTCGAGAAAATGCGCCAGGATCTAATGAAAATTGATAAGAGTGTCACTGAAACCGAGTCAAAAATTAAGGAAATCAGAGATGCTCGATTTCTTCCAGACCTCTATTTTGCCTTGGGGGAGTTCTTAGTCGAAAAAAGTCGATACATGTACGCAATAAAGGTAGCAGAGAACAAAGGGACCCCTCTGAACGAAATAGATTTTACGATGGAAAAGAGACCTAAATTTCGAGCGATTGAGGTTTATGATATTCTGATAGACAAATTCCCGAAACTCGCCGAGCGGGACAAAGCCATTTTCTTTAAGGCTCATGAATTGCGAGAGCTTGGCCGCCTTGAGGAAATGGTGAAGGCTTATGCCCAACTGACCCGTGAGTATCCTGAAAGTAGCTATTGGGAAGAAAGTCAGCTCGTTATTGGTGATTTCTTTTTTGAGGAAAAAAAGGACATCGATCTTGCCTTGGAAATGTATCAAAAAATTATTGCACGAAAAAAGGGGCCATTTACGCCGCTGGCCCAGTATAAGATGGGTTGGGCATATCTCAATAAAACGAAATTCGAAGATTCTCTGCTTTCCTTTGAGAAGGTTCTTACTTTAAATAGCGACATTGATCTTTCTCTTTTGCCGGATCTTTATCGAAAGACCGATGTGCGACGAGACGCGCTCACAGCGATGGTTTGGCCTTATTCTGAGATTCACAAATTCCGTTTGGAAAAAATGGGATTGTGGAGAGCCAATGCTTTGGATTATTTTCGACGGATCAGCCCTGATCGGACTGGTTACGAAAGGGTTCTCGACAAATTGGCAAAGCGCTTTGATCTCAAAAAAAACTACATTGAGAGCACAAAGACATATTTTGAACTTCTGCGTCTAACAACAGATCTAGAATCCAGAATGGATATTATAGAGCGTCTTTATGTGGCGATGAAGAATACTTTCAAACAATGGCCAGTGAGCGGATTTGTACATGAGGTGGCTAAAACTATTGCCCAAGTGCGGTTCAGTGACAAGCTAAAAAAGGCTGAGATAGATAAGGCCATACACGACTATGAGATATTTGCGCGAGATGTTGCTACGCGAACTCATAAGAGGGCCAAGACCACTCGCAAAAAGGAAGATTGGAATCTGGCCGTTCTTGATTATAAGTATTATCTTTGGGCGTTCCCGTCTTCAAAACATGCTCCTTTACTTCGACTGAATCTAGCAGAATGCTATTTCAATTCTGAAAACAGTGTGGAGGCAGCTAAGTCCTATGAAAACCTCGTGAATCTGACTTCTAAAAAGGAGAAGAAAAAGAGCTTTCTTGAATCATCCATAGAATCCTATATCACGGCCATTCGGACGCAGTCTAAGCTTTCTCGTCTCGAACTCAACGAAGTCAGAAACGGGCTGCGCGACACAGGAAATAGATTTATTAAAGCATATCCGGCAGAAAAATCTGTGCCAGGAATCAGATTTAATATTGCGCAGACTCACTATGACGAGCGAAATTTCAACGAAGCTGTTAAAGCCTTCAAAGAGTATATTCGCCTCCATCCAGAAGGAAAGGATGTCTCGATTGCTGCCAATCTTATTCTTGATTCATTCAACCAAAAGGAAGATTTTGTTAACATCATCAAAGAAGGAAAAGCCCTGATCGCCAACAAAAATATCACCGATGCGGGCCTGAAGAACCAGGTTATGCAGGTTATTGAACAGGCAGAGATGCGAAATGTGCAGGTAGAAGCCGGGGGAACTTCCTCGGTTAACTACGCCGCGAGTCTCTTGAAGTTGGCAGGAAAATACAAGGGTTCTTCATTGGGTGACAAAGCCCTGTACGAAGCCTTCGTTGCGTTTCGATCAAAACGCGATCCTCGTGCTTACCAATCTGGCGAACAGCTTCTGGCTCAGCATGGTAAATCGGAATATGCCCAGGAAGTTGTGACTTCCATGGGGCAGATGGCACTGACGACTGCAGATTTTCGCAGAGCTTCTCTTTATTTTGAGTTGTATGCTGAGAAATATCCCGCTCAGGCAGATGCCCGCGCTCTTTTGAAAAATGCGGCGACGATGAGAGAACTTATGGGAGATTTCAAGTTTGCCGCTCAAAGTTTTCGAAAATTAAACGACTACACTTCTGCAGCAAGGATGGATTTTCTTGGAAGCGATTGGGCCGCCCTGCAAAGATCAACTCCACAAGCGAGCGGGATCGAGGGAGTCTATTGGGAAGGGCTAGCACAATTCCGATTGCGCGGGATCTCCTCTGCCAAAGGTTCCCTGGAAAAAGCTACGCAGATGGCGAGTGGGACCTATGAAAGTCAGGAAATGGCCGCTCACGCTCTCTACCTCTTGTCGATGGGTACAATGGAGACCTACAATCAAATCCGTATGACACCGGGGAATGAGACTAAGGCAGTAAACAATAAAGCAGCGCTTCTAAAAGATCTGGATGCAAAACTGAGAAAAGTTATCGATTTTGGCAACGGGAGATGGACTATTGCAGCTCTTTATGGACTGGGCCAGGCCAATCGGGAATTTGCGGATTTCATCAAACAAGCCCCCGTTCCCGCAGGACTCCCCGCTGATCAAACAAAAATCTTCAAAGATGCCATTTCACAACAAGCTGCAAAATACGAGGCGAGTTCACGGCAGTATTTCGATCAATGCCTGAACAACGCTGAAAAATTTGAAGTATTTACTTTATTCGTAAAGGGATGCCAATCGCGAGGATCGATTCGGATTGATGAATCAAAGGAGACAGGTCTTATAGCGAGAGCTCAAGAGGGAGTTCCGGAGGGAGCAAAGGCTATTCGAGACAAACTTTACGACCAGCCTCGAGACATTGGTTTGCTGATGAGTCTAGCCAATACTTATATCCAGTCCAGGGATTACTCCATGGCTGAGCTTATTCTGAGTCGAGCGAGCGAGATTGATCCAAAAAATGCCAACGTTCTTGCCTCGATTGGAGTCGTTCAGCTTTATAAAAATGATATCAATGGCGCTAAAAAGTGGTTTGACAATGCTCTCAAAGAAAACAAATCTAATTCTTTGGCTCTTCACGGTATTGCTGGACTTCATAAGCAGTTTAACTTTCAAGCGCGTTTGAAAACTTCTCTGAATTTGGCCAAACGTGCAGGCTCCATTTCTGGCCCCTCTCACCCAATCATAGATTCAGTTAAATGATCGTCATAGCAGGACGAGACGAGACGAGACGAGACCTTCCTAAAGCGACCTGAGGAAAAAATCAAATAGGCTGTGAAGGTTCATTTGTCCGGGGCCGATAAGCATATTGGCAACAACCCAGGTAAGTAAATGGAAGCAGCGCAACACCTCAGCACATATCCAATTTATATATTAATCACACATGGGAAGACTGTCATTTTCGAAAAGACAATTGATTCTTTGCCCATAACTATAGGTCGCAGCAGTCATTGCAATGTTGCTCTCACACAATTCAATTGGATCAGCCGACAGCATGCGGTGATTTTTCCAGAAAATGGACAACTCTATTTGGTTGATCTCAAGTCTTCCAATGGAATTCAAATCGGTGGACGAACCTATGATCGAATTGAAATTCATAACGGAACCATTGCTAACATTGGACCACTTATATTTCAGTTTGGTCTGCCACAAGAATCTCTCACGAAAACTTTTTCTGTAAACCAAAATGTGGATTCCTCAACTTCTCCACCGACTCTCCCCAATGCTCTGCAGGGTCAAGGAGACGAGGTGTCTCATTCAAAAATCTCATTGGGCCCAATTGGGCCGCCGCCTATTAATGCGAGAAAGGGTCGCTTTTATCCGGAGCTTGATTCTGAATCGATCAGCAATGCTGATGGCGAATTGAAGTACAATAGGCCTGACAACAAAAGAGGTGAATCTCCCGCTTCATCAGCAAAGACGCCAAGAGCTAAGAATGAATTCGACCCTGATGCCACAATTGTAGAAAAACCGTCAAAGACAGACGAGAAAAAGGGCGGAATGCGTGGTGAGAATGCTCAAAGGCTGGAGCCCTCTCAGATTCCGCAACGAAACATCAAGCCTTCTCCGATGCCCTTGCCATCCTATTTACGGGAGGAAATTCGTCCCAGCAGGGTCTCACAAGACACGCTTAGTTCTTCAAATCTGAGGGCTTCAGAAAAATCAACGCCCAAAAGAGCAGCACACTCAACAGAATCAGGCGTTGGGGGCGGTGTTGAAACTTACCCCCTTGAGAGAGATAGGCCAATCAGGGGAATCGATAAGGTTGACCGTAATCGTCGAGTACTCGAAACCTACATCACTTGGCATGGCGCTGTTTTCGATACACAGCTCTTCTGGCCTGGTGAGCAGGTTGTCGTGGGTCGCACTTCTGATGGGGTTTATCTGCCAACCCTTAAAGGCGAATTTCTTATTGCCCATTTTGATGGTTCTGTCGCGAAGTGTTCAATTCCTGACCATCTAGGTGGATTCCTTCGCACTGGAGACTATCGGCCAGTACCCCTTAGTGAACTCGTCGAAAGCAGATCCCTTCCCCGCAGCGGAAGAAACCATATTTTAAAACTAGGGGCCACTGACCTTTGCACTTTGGATTTGGGCAAAGACGTTCGCCTGCATTTGCGCTACGCACCTGCTCCCAAGCAATTGTCTCGAAAACGAACGATCGAACCGGACGCATTGCTCAAAAGAACCTTCACAGGTTCAAGCATTGTTCATTTTCTCTTTATTGCAAGTTTCATGTTCATCGGTCCGAGCCAAGAAAAATTAAAAAAGGCGGAGCCCCCCCGCCAGGCCACGATCATATTGAAAAAGGAAGAGCCAAAAAAGCCGGAACCACCACCACCTCCTCCTCCACCACCACCTCCACAACCCAAAGAAGTGGTCAAACCTGAACCCAAGCCTATTCCTAAACCAAAGCCAAAACCAAAAAAAATAGAAAAGCAGCCTATTGTAAAAGAGAAGAAAGTCGTGCGGGACAAGGCTGTGTCGAAGGAAGTTATTCAACCAAAGGCAAAACCAGCCCCAGATATTACTAAAGTTGGGGCCTTGGCGGCTCTGGGCGCGCTGGGAGCTCCAACACCCAATCCAACAAATCAACCCGTTGCTATCAATGTCAATCCAAACGCCGGGGGTGGCGGAGCGAAAATTTCTACGACTGGAGTAATAGGAACGCTCAAGGCAAGTGGAGGCAAGCTTCAGGCGGCGGGCATAGAGGGAGTGAAAACGCAAGGACGTGGATTTGGAACAGGTTCCGGCTATGGCGTCCAAGGAATAAAGGGCAGCGCTGGAACTCGAGGCATTGGCGGAGCCGTGATTGGAGCTCCTCAATTGATGAAAATCAATCGGACGGAAGGATTAGATCGCAAGCAAGTCATGGAGGTCGTGAAGGCATATCTGGCGGAGATTCAGCAGTGCTATGAACGTTCCCTGTTGAGTGAGCCGGGCATCGCTGGGCGAGTTGAGTATGAGTGGAACATCAACCCAAAAGGAGTCGTTCAGTGGGCCAAGGTGAAGAAATCAGACATTCGTGGGGGTGATTCGCTTAACAGTTGTGTCACGTCCATTTTTAAGAAAATGAAGTTTCCTGTCGCTAAAAATGGTGAATCTACCCAACCCAACATTGGATTTCCGTTTGGACGACTATGACGACTATGCTGTTCAATTGCTGAGACTCAGATATATCTAATATTTGACTTTTGGTTTTGGTTTTGGAAGGTCTTCCACAATTTCTGAGCGATAATTGGTACGGTACTTAACATAGTTCTTCAGTTCATTTTTCTGCCGAGCCAGTAATTTAAGTCTATCGTCGTTGTGGAGTTCGCCCTTGATCGTAACATCATCGAGGTCCATCTTGGCTCCAGCAAAAGCGAGAGAGGAACTACTCAAAATGGATAAAATGACCAACAACCTCATTGAAATTATTTTAGCAGAAATCTCTTTTTAAATCTAGTTTCTCGCTCTGCTATCCAAAAAAAATCCATCAATGTTTTCTCGGAATTATATATTGTGTAAACACCCCATCCTCCACCTTAAGTCCAGCGTCGGTACTCAGGACTGCGGAGCGAGCGGGGTCATGAAGTAGTTTTTGAACACTGTACATATATACGCCATCGCCCTGAGGATCATTTTGTGGAGTTTGAATAAAGTAGACAAGCACCGAATTTCCTCCTGCGGCGTGTTCCAAACCTGGAAGGGTGTCACCCTTCTTGACCTCCACGGTTGGATAAAGGGGAAGCACTCCTTGAGAAAAGTTATAACAATCGCGGGTCGATTCGCCCGTTTTATCAAGTTTAGTATCATAGGCAAGTGCATCCAAGTCCTCAATCAATGGATTTCGGTGTTCAGCGATTTGCAGGCCGGCCTGTTGCTCACCGTCGATATTGGATCGAAGCAAGTTAAACGAATCCATTGCAAAAGCTAAGGAACGCGTGAAATAGACGAAGGTTTCTAATCCGTCAAGGACACCATCCCTATCTGTATCTGGGCTTTTTGGATCGCCGTTCTTTGGCACGTTCTCTGAGGGTCTGTCGTTTTTGATATACCTTTCTTCACAAGCTGTCAGAAAATCATGATCATCATCAGTACGATCATTACATTCTTCTTCCGCGGGAATTACTTCGCCATAGCGCAGTTCTCGCCAATGAAAATAATCACCGAAGGCTCCCCCACTTGAAAATCTTTTGCTAGGATCAAATAGATAGGTTTTTCCTTTGACAGTGATTCCGCTGTAACGAACTTCATCCCGATCGCACATGCCGTCTGCATCGGAATCTGTATCAATTTTTCCATCTTCGCAATAACCAGCATTGAGATTGTAAACGAGAAAATTCTTCAGTTGCCAAGGCTCATGTGTCGGCTTAACGACGAGCTCATTAAATTCCCAATTTGCATCGGTTTCGAAATTGACAAATTTGCCTCTTCCCCACTCTTCGCTCATTCGACGCAATCTATTAATAGCCCCCCCGCCCGCGCCTCCGTAATAGGCCGAACTGAGAAACACATTTGGAGCAAGATCGACAATATCCTCGATAAGTGCCTGTAATTCCAGGTCGTTGCTGGTGTCCGTCGGTTGCCCATCTGATACGAAAAAGACCATATAAGTAGACATTTCATCAGGAAATTTTTTTGGATCATTCACAATAGCTAAATGAACCGCTTGCAGCGCCGCCTTATAGGGAGTTGACCCTCCCTCCAATTCGGATCGGATTCGAGCGGTCGCTTTAAAAACCTTATCCAGATCATCGGTAAAGGTTGGGATAGTTTGGTCTCCATCATTGATATAGGCCTCGGCTCCCTTGTTACCCTCAAAGGCCACCATAGAGTAACGGTAATACTCCTTGTCGACATTTTCTTTGACAAATTTTTCAATATTTGTAGATCGCTTCCTTCCCCCAGGGTCAGATTGAGAATTTGAACCTGATTTATCGATAACAAAGAGAAATTTCATATAACGAAGGATTTCTTTTGGGTCGCTGATGCAAAACTGCCCCTGTGACTTGACGTTAACCAATACTTCTTCCGGACTTTTCAGTCGAACATCTGAACAGGCCAAGATGGCCAACGTCAACAATGACATCATGAATCCGCGACATGATATTTGAATTCCCATGAGCACCCCCGCATTGAGGAACAGAGCAATTGTACGGCCAAGTACGCTGACCCAGCTTCAAATAGGCTTGATCCTAGCTGCGGCCTATTCCAAGAATTTGGAGTTTATTGTCAAAATGATCGGTGCGCATAAGGATTAATCAAAAAAAGGGGGCCATCAATAACTGCCAGGCTTGCTTATAATGACGGCATGGGAAAAAGAAAAACAATCATGACTAGTGGATGTACGACCAAAAAGGAGACATCAATTCGGGGCAATTTTAGTTTTGAGGCGTTTGTTGTTGAGTTTATTTAAACTTGGTCGATCCGTGCTTGCTACACTGCTTGAAGAACGCTTAGCGAGAGGTTCTTCATCAGAAAGCTCCATCGATTCTTCAAAAAAGAGATCTTCCTTGTTATTTACCTGTGTGTTATTTAAGTGGTCTTCTCCCTCGCCGGTTCTAGAAATTCCAGCATCGCCCATTCCCATGTCAACTTCTAGAAGTTCCTTTGATGGCTTGGTTTCGTCGCTTGCCGCCAGAGGCGAATTCCTTTTTCGACCTCGGAGGGAAGTTGGAACCTCAACTTCGCCGCTGATGCTCTCCCGTAAAATCCCCGCTTGCGTACCGTTTTCGTCAATCAGCGAATTGAAATCCAATTTTGTTTCTTTCCGCTTAATGTTAAGAGCAGAATCGGAAGCTGGCAGTCGTTCGTTAAAAATTAGTTTTTCATTTCGTCGACCTACTTTGGATGTTTCGCGAGCATCAGCAGAAACTGCAGAGACACTCAGCAGCAGCCCAACAACAAAATATGATAGTGTAAAGTAAGCTTTCATTTCGCTCTCCATCGTATTGAAAACAAGCGTTTATCATCAATCATTTCTGACTTGCGCCCAATGCCTATTAGCCTAGCGAAGCTCCATCTCGCCTTACATATGTGAATTTAAAATGCAACAGGGGTGCCATCGAAAAGTCGTCTTATTTCAGCACTCGCGAGCCTGAATTGATTAAACTTTAGACAGCCCCCCGTCTGACATATTGAACTGTCAATGGTATTGACAGCGAAATTCACATAAACTGGCCTGCTTGATTGTTGTGCCAAACTCCAAGGGTGCATGGCTGGATCAAATCTCAGGAATTCAGGATCGAGGGCTGGCGGGAGCAATACGGGCATTCAGGATGCCTTCGACTTTTCGGCAATATTTTTAAGCAGGAGATTTTGATCCAAGCTATGTCCGCAGTTACGACACCTAAGCACAAAAAATCCTGTGTCATTTTTGTCGATATGCATGACTTGGCTACATTTCGGGCAATCCAAAATACCCATGCTATCTAAGGACCTAGTCTCAGCTGTCGTTATCATTTCAAAAACTTGAATCACATCACTTTCGAATCCCTTTAAACTTTTCTTCCCAATGAATTCAAACTGGAACTCAGAATTTGATTTTAGAACATCAACGAGATCATGTGGAACTAGAATCTGTCCGGGACTTGCAATGCCACAAAGTCGACTCGCGAGATTAATCACCGGACCAATAGCCGTATAACTATGAAAATACCTTCTATTGCCATAAAATCCAACGTTGGCAAATCCAGTGGCGATACCAATTCGAATTTCTAAGGGTTTGAGCCAATTTACCTCATAAAATTCTTGGTCCAAGGATACTCTTTCTCGAATTTCGATAGCTGCCCTCAATACTCTCTCGATGTAGTCAGGATAGGAGACGGGATCGTTTGAAAAAGCCAAGAGCCCGTCTCCCAAAAATTTATCAATAGTAATATCGTATTTAAGAAGAACTCTGGCAGAATCCATCATAAAATGGCTGATAACCCTTGTAACCTTGTCTTTATCTATTCTGGATACTCGCTCCGTTGAATTCACAATATCCACAAATATGGCACATATATTTGAACGATGAACGCTGTCCGTCAGAAGCACTTGATTGGTGCGGATGGCCTCGACAACCTGAGGGGAAAACTGACGACTTAATTCAGTCAACTTCAGCGCTTCATTCGTCTTCTCATCAATTATTTTGCCACGAGAAATAATTTCCTCGCGCAGCAGCTGGCGACTCTCTACCTCCTTTCGCCTCAGTCTCTCTGATAAAATTCTTAAGAAAATCGATATCACAATAGTGCCGGAAATAAAAAATATATTGAGCACCACGGTATGGCTATTGTTGTTATTTTGATTTAAAAAGATGGAACCAAAAAAATAGGGAAGAAAAATTGTTCCGATAGATGCAAAAAAGAAACGCCATGTCCACGGAATAAATGAGATTGATCCAATTGTTATGAGATTTAGACCCGCATAATAAGGGGTGCTCCAGTCTCCAATTCTATACACCATATAATAAATAATCAATGCGAGACCGGAAATATAAAAGAGCGCAAGCAATTGGGCATCATAAAAACTTTGAATTCGTTTGAACTGAAATCGAGTGTAGAGACTCAAAGGAACAACCATAGAGCGCACAATCAAAAATTCCCATTTCATATCTGGGACATATACGAAATCGCAAATCCAAAAGGCTAAAAACAGCGGTACAACCATCATATGCGTGATGACAGCCAGGATAGCCTTTGTTTCGCGAAGTTTTTCCTGATTCCGAATGCTATCTATCTGCTTCATGAATACTGTGGTTAAGCTTTCCTTATAACACAAAAAAGGTTGATGCCCAGATTTTCAGACTCAATACTGAGTTTTCCTCCGATGTTTTCAAAAAGGGACTGCAAGTCATTAGATGACCGATAAATAAGGTGCCAATCAAGGGCCAGATCCATAATCACTTCATTTGGATTGGCTAAATTAAAATTGCCAATGATCAGTGATCCACCAGATCGAAGTGACTTGAACAACTTGACTGCTGCCAACTGTGCAACTGGATCAGACAAATAGTCAAAAAGCCCTGCGCAATAAATAATATCGTAATCGCCCCCTTCAATGCCTCGGGCAATCACATTCTTCATTGCCTTGTGAATAAAGTGAAACGAAAATTGGTGAGGGTGTCCGAGCCCAACTTCCTTGATTGATCGTTGCGCATACTTCAAAGCACCTTTGTCTTGATCAAGTAGATCAACGTGAAGAGATCTGTTATTAAATTCCTTCACTTCAGAAATCAACTTAACCCATTCTCGCGACGGCCCACAAGCAACGGAAAGAATTCGGAGTTCTTCGTTCGATCTGTCTCTGAGAATGTTGCTAATCTTAAGTGTCAAGTAATCAGCTCTGTTCCGAACGGCTTGAGCGGCCGGCTCCCTTACGCTGTAATACTGAAGACAACGGGCGAACAAGGAGTTTCCTATGTTCTCCGATCTATAGATGAGGTTCATCATTTCAAAATCACCCGCATATCCCAAGGGTTTATGATAAACACGGTGAGCAAAGGGCGATTGATGAATCAATCCACATAACTTGCTGCGAAACAATTCAACCAATACTTTTCGCGATTCTGCCGGGAGATCTACGAGAGGCTCTGCCAGCCGCTGATAGTGTTTTGGAAATTCCTCGCCTATGTATGTCCCGATGATTGGTATCAAAGTGTTTTCGAATTCTGCCATACGCCGCCCATCAAGCTCTTCGTTTGATTTTGTCAAAGAGTTCACCCGACTCTGAAGTTCCTCAAACCAATCTTTGAGTTGGTAAATAAGAAGCCTGGCTTTCTCCGGTATGACCTCAAGCTGTCTAAATCTCTGATCGTGAGCTTTCAGTATATCTTGCGCTTGACGAACAGCCTGAACTCGTTCGACGTGAATCGGCTCTCCCAGAACTTCAAAAGCCACCTTCACATTTCCATCTTCAAGCTCCTCACTTCGAGCGACCCTAAGGTGAAGATCTGCGACGACTACACCGTCAAAAATCAGTTGAGTTTCACGGTACTCGTTCGTCTCGGGAGTTTCTTTGTCAACGAGAATAGCTATTCCAAATGCGGAGAAATCCGTTACTTCATAGTAAGTTCCATTGATGACCAAGTAACAAATTTCATCATCGATAGAATAGCGATCCTGCCGAATGACATGCAGAGTCCGCGCAGACTGAATCGGGGAAACATCAATTTCATCATGAGCCGTTTTACTCATTGCAAAACCTCCTCGTCACAAGCACTTATCGGTAATTACTAGGTATTTACTTATATATATTTATTTGATTTGTGACACAATGAGACGACTTATTTCCTCATTAGACAGCAGCCAACTCTTGGGTAAACTCGACTGAGGTCAGTGTAATGGGTTGCACAGAAGTGTATGAGTCAATTTCTAGTGAAGTTCACTTTATTGAACTTCACTAGAAATTTGGTTTTGAGAGGAGGTTTTACTATGTCGCACAAGAAAATTGCGATTTTACAGTGGGCATTTCTTGGCATGCTTATCAGTTTGTCTTTAAAGATCTGGGGCCATGAGTTTCGTCCTGAATTGAGACAGAGCGGCCAAGGTCAGCCGAGTGAAAACGATCGCCTTTTTGTCCCCGAGCACTTAGCTGGAGACCAGCCCGAACTGTTGGTCGCACTTCATGGGTGCCTCCAATCCGCTGAGGAGTTCGAAAAGGGAGCTCAGCTCAATTCCATCGCCCAAAGACTGGGGTTCTTGGTGTTTTATCCACAACAAAAACCTCTTCGGGATCCTTTGGGTTGTTGGAAGTGGTTCGAACCCTCTAATCAAAGAGTTGGCCAGGGAGAACCAGATGAAATCATGAAAAAAATTGAGATCGTGAAGAGAAAATACTCAGTTGGAAAAGTTTTTTTGACCGGGATGTCTTCCGGAGGAGCCATGACTAGCATTCTTTTGGCCTGTTATCCTCAGTACTTTTCGGGAGGTGCCATTCACTCGGGGATACCCTATGGGATTGCGTCTAACAGGCAAGAGGGTACGGAAGTCATGAGGTCGGGTCCAATGGCAGCAAAAGGAAAAAATGAGGAATGCAATACCCAGACATTTGAAGGAAGAGTGATGGTCATTCATGGTCTCGGAGACAAAGTTGTTCATATAGAAAATTCTAGGAGAATTCAGGACGACTTTAGTCATCAATATGATTTTAGTGAAGAGAGGACGATTGAGGCCTCTGCGGGCAGACACTCTTATCGCTACAAGGACATCTACCTTGCCAACCAGCTACGCACTCGCTTGATTTTAGTTGATGGGCTTGGCCATGCCTGGAGCGGGGGCAATGGAAGTCTCCCTTTTAACGACGAGAGAGGCCCAAGCGCCGGAGCCTTGATGTGGGAGTTTTTTCATTTGAATTGAGTAAGTTCACTTTCGGTCACTTTGAATTGCGGTTTGCAGACAGGCTAGAATGCATATGAAAGAGCGAGAAAAGCTTCAAAAAATAGAATTTTTGGATCGCTGTTTGGAATGAGGCCGAGACGCAAATCAGGAACAATCCAGAGTGAGCCCGGAGCCGGAATGTTCCACCCAAGAGCGCCATAGGTCAAAGCATAGAACGAGGGCCCACTGTCTTCCACAGACAAGGGAATCCCATCATCAATGACAATTCTGGATTGATTTCCTTTTGCCACTTCAATTCCGCCTCCCCACCAAAAGGAATCCAATGGATCTGAGTAGAGCTTAGCTAAGACACCCGCCCCAACAAATTTTTGCTCGATTGTCAGCTGAGCTGGGCGAAGGGCATTTATGGCTCCTTTCAGTTTCGCTTCTCCTCCAAAATTGGTCGAACGAAAAGAAACATAGGGACGCAACATCATTTTCCGACTCCAAGGAATATCCATAAAGGCCGAAAAGAAAAATGTTGTGCTTTCCAAGCTTGAAATTTCATAGATATCCTGGCTTGATGTCGAAAAATTTCTGGCTCCTTGTTGCATATACGTGCCGACAAATGCGAGTCCTAAGGAGTATTTGTTCGTATAAATTCTTTTTCCTATCAAATTTCCGTCCACTCTTTCAGAAATGCTTGAGCGGGAGATGTCGCTGCTTAAGATATACCCTCCCCTCCTCTCGCCTTCAAAAGACACAAGAACCTTTCGGAATAGGCCATAAGTGTTGGGGGAGATAACGACCTTGTCTCCGCGGTTCAAATTCGTAATCTTGCGAGATTTAACAGAGGGCTTTTCGTAAACTGTAAGTTCTTCATGCACTTGAAGATCTAACACGGCACGGGCCTCTTCAGCTCCAAAAATGAAAAGGAGAAAGAATGTGACCACACCGAATGAAGTTTTGGTTAAATTCGTTCTCATTGACATTGAAAGCATGGCTCCTGGAATTACAAAACACTGCAGGCTCTGCCTATTTAAAGTAACAGATGGCATTTAGGGCTTCTGCCTTTTTGACATCACTGGACCTAAAAATCTGGTCTTCAGTCGAAAAAAGGAGGGAAACGAGATATCGGTCCACAAACCAAGTATTTTATTGACGCGGCAGCATAAAATAAATAGTGTGGCCGCCCTATGACTCGAACAAAAATAGCCCCTGTTATAATTCACCTGAAAGAGCTTCCTGACGAAGGTCAGACGTACTCTTTTACTCAAGAACATCGCGAAATGAAGGCCGCCCTTGCGGATCTCGTCCAAGACAATGCCTTTGAAATTCAGATCAATTTCCTGCCTTCAGGAGGAGTTTACCTTCTTTCGGGTTTCATCAAGGCCAAGATGAATCTGGCCTGTTATCGCTGCGCCATCGACTTCAAGCTTGATGTAAACGAGAAAATTAACGAGATCCTCGTCATTGAGGAGGAGAGACCGCGAGGGTCCCACTCGGCCCGAGTCAATCATTCTTCTGAATTGCAGCAAGACGCTCCTTCTGTTTCGTCAATTCCAACTGGAATTTTCAATATCGGTCCTCTTATCCATGAAATTATTGCCTTGGCCGAGCCCATTCAACCAAAGGCAAGAGTTGATTGCGATGATAGCTGCGAGAATCTCAAGGAGGCCTACGAGAAAGGCTGGCTGACAGGATCTGTCGAAGAGGACTCAAATGGCTCTCAGTCCCCTAATCCGTTCACCGTGTTAAAGGATTTAAAATTAAATCGTTGATTTTAGGCTCCATTTGGATAACTTATAGCGCCTTGAAATTTTGGTGGATGAACTGGGCCTAGAAAACACAAAGGCCCCTAACAGCAGGTAAATATTATGCCATGTCCAAAGAAAAAAACTTCACGCATGCGTAAGGGCCATCGGCGTTCTCACGACAAAGCGAAGCACTCAGCGGTTCATAACTGTCCCAACTGTGGAGCCATGTACCGTCCCCATAGAGTTTGCCACTCTTGTGGATACTACAAAGGCACCGAAGTCGTTGCGACTCAGGCCTAACGACAAAGTTAGTATTGTTCACGGGGAGGAACAGCATGGTAATAAGCTCGACTTATAGAACCCGCATAGCGGGTACCGGCTCCTATTTGCCCGAGAAACTATTAACTAACTTTGATTTAGAAAAGTGTGTTGACACGTCTGATTCTTGGATTCGGGAAAGGACGGGTATTGTCCATCGTCATATTGCAGCGAAGGGAGAATTCACAAGTGATCTCGCCTTTCAAGCATCAGTAAGAGCTCTAGAGATGGCCGAGATGAAGGCAAGCGATATTGATATGATCATTTTCGCAACGGTATCGCCTGATCAGGTTATGCCTAACACGGCCTGTGTCCTTCAGCAGAAGTTGGGAGCTCGGGACTGCATGGCGGTTGATATTTCAGCGGCCTGCTCAGGTTTTGTTTACGCCATGGCGATAGCGGATCAATTCATTCGAACGGGCCCGAATAAAACCGTTCTCGTTGTTGGCGCTGAAATACTTCATCCTTATGTGAACTATAAAGATCGTGACACCTGTATTCTTTTTGGAGATGCCGCGGGCGCAGCTATTTTGACTCGCGCAAACGAGAGTGATGATTCGACGATTTATAGTCATCACCTCCACGCTGACGGCTCGATCTCTGATCTTTTTGTGCTGCCTAGCGGAGGATCGGCCATGCCGTTTTCCCAAGAAGTCCTCGACAGCGGCTCTCACTACGTACGCATGAAGGGCCGTGAGATTTTCAAGAATGCCGTGCGCACAATGAGCCAGGCCTGCCAGGAGGCCCTCGAATTTAATAAAATGGATCCAAGCCAGGTCAGTTGGGTTATTCCTCACCAAGCCAATGTTCGAATCATTGAAGCCGTGGCTAAGCATTTTGGGATTCCTATGGAAAAGGTGATAGTCGAAATTGCAGATATGGGGAATACTTCTGCCGCCACGGTACCGGTGGCCTTCGATCGCGCTGTGCGGGATGGGCGAATCCAGCGTGGGCAGAACTTGCTATTTACAGCTTTCGGAGCAGGCATTACAAGTGGAAGCCTTTTAGCGAGGTTTTAAAAAATGTGGTCAGCAATTTATCCCGGACAGGGAAGCCAACATTCGGGCATGGGAAAATTTCTTTGGGATAATTTTCAGAAGGCCAAAGACGTTTTTGAAGAGGCCAGTGATTCAGTTGGTGTGAATTTTAAGCGACTTTGCTTTGAGGGAGCTGAGAGCGAATTGGCACTCACTCACAACACCCAACCCTCCTTGCTTATCGTGTCAGTTGCAAGCTATCGGGTTCTTCATTCTCTTACCGGAACTGGACCAGTGGCTGCCGCGGGACATTCAGTTGGAGAGTATGCGGCCCTTGTTTCGGCAGGTGCAGTTTCCTTTCCAGAGGCTGTTCGAGCCGTAAGGCAGCGGGGCGAATTCATGCAGTCAGCTGTGCCTGTGGGCCAGGGAGCGATGGTTGCGGTCATGGGTGTCACGCCTGACCAAGCGAAAGAGCTTTGCCTCTGGGTTCAAAGCAAATGTGATTCAAAGAATCTGGATCCAGCTAATTTTAACTGTCCTGGGCAAGTCGTTATCAGTGGCAGCAAATCATTGATAGATTGGCTGATTGCTAATTATTCAGATGAGGCCTTTGTTGAAAATAAACCTAAGCGAATCAAATTCATTCCTCTCAATGTTTCGGCCCCATTTCATAGCTCTCTCATGAAACCTGCTGAAGCGCAGATGAGAAATGTATTAGAGGGGATCACATTTTCTGACTCAGACTATCCGATTGTTCAAAATTTTTCTGCTGAAGCCACTAAAAATGGTCAGGTTTTGCGAGAAAATCTCATTCGCCAAATATCGGCTCCCGTGCGATGGGTAGAATGCATCGAAAAGCTTGTTCAAATGGGTGGACACCGGATGGTTGAAATGGGATGCGGGAAGGTTCTAACTGGTTTGGTTAAGAAAATTGACGGAAATAACATCGAGAGTTTTAACATCAACTCAATGATTGAACTGAATGCCTTGGAAAAGGCATTGCAGTCATAAAAGAGAAATAGGACGGAAATTCTATGAACCTAGAGGGAAAAACTGTATTGGTGACCGGAGGCAGTAGGGGTATTGGAGCTGGAATTGCGAGAACTTTGGCAACGGCAGGTGCTCGCGTTGCCATTACGTTTTCTTCTCGGCCAGATGCAGCCGAAGAGGTTCTCAAAGGTCTTCCCGCTCACAATCATCTGAGTTTGCAATTGGTTATTGCGAATGAAGACTCTGTGCATCGCTGTATAGATCAGTTGATGAGTACCTTTGAGCGACTCGATGGGGTCGTCAATAATGCAGGAGTTACCCGCGATCAGCTTTTACTGCGCATGAAAACTGAAGATTTTGATCAAGTGATAAATACAAATCTCCGCGGGACCTATTTAATTACAAAAAGTGTGATGAAACCAATGATTAAAGCCAGGGGCGGATCCATTGTTAATATCACGAGCGTCATAGGGCATTCTGGAAACGCAGGACAGGCAAACTATGCCGCCAGCAAAGCGGGTACCGAGGGATTTACTCGATCAGTTGCGCAAGAAGTCGCATCGCGTGGAATTCGGCTCAACTGTGTGGCGCCTGGATTTATTGTGACAGACATGACAGGGGCCTTAGACGATAAGCAAAAGGGTCAAATTTTGGATTCTATCCCGATGCGTCGCCTGGGTCAGACGGAAGATGTTGCACAGGCAGTTCTTTTCTTGCTCAGCGACTCGTCCTCCTATATGACCGGTCAAACTCTCCACGTAAATGGAGGGATGTACATGTGAAGAATGGTTTGTATTTGTATGTCTTTTTAACAGTGAATCAACAAAAGAAATAGAAGAAGGAGTATCAAATGGCTATTGAACCTAAGGTGAAAAAGATTATTGAAGAACAACTTGGAGTAGATCCAGAGAGAGTGAAGTTGGAAGCCTCTTTTATTGACGATCTCGGAGCAGACAGCTTGGATATCGTTGAGCTTGTCATGGCAATGGAAGAGGAATTTGAAATTGAGATTCCAGACGAAGATGCAGAGAAGCTAAAGACGGTTCAAGATGTCTGCAAGTATCTTGAAGGCAAGGGAATGGCCTAAAGCCAGCCCTGGATATGCTGGATATAATATTAGGTCGGAACTTTCTTGAGCGGATGCTCTGTAGTTAAGTCTAATTGAAGTGGGCGATTTTTTGATCGCCACTCCAAACACCCAAAACTAAAGGGGGAGCTTATGGCCTCGGGTGGAAATCGCTTTCGTCGCCCTGCACGGGAACAAAGACGCGTCGTAGTTACTGGTTTGTCATCGATAACCCCGCTTGGCAACACGGCCACCGAAACCTGGGAAGGCCTCATCAGTGGGCGTTCTGGAATTGGCTTGATTAGCTTTTTCGACACTTCTCAGTTTGATGTTAAGATCGGCGGGGAGGTTAAAAATTTTTCCGTTGATGATTATGTGCCAAAAAAAGAGCAAAAAAAGATGGATCGCTTCACTCATTTTGCAATTGCTGGTGCAAAGATGGCCCTGAAGGACTCCGGCTTGGAGATGACAGAGTCGATTGCGCTTAAGACAGGAGTTCTGACAGGGGTTGGAATCGGTGGGTTGCCTGTGATTGAAAGTTCACGAGACACCGTCGTGGCGCGTGGGCCCTCTCGCATTTCCCCATTTTTTATTCCAACAGTTATTTCCAACATGGCCGCGGGAAATATTTCAATTTTATTTGGGACAAAAGGGCCAAACTACACATTGACCTCGGCCTGTGCTTCTGGCGCTCACGCGATCGGCGAAGCCGCTGGGTATATCCGGAATGGTCAATGTGACGTCATGTTCGCCGGTGGCACAGAAGGAACGGTATGTCCCCTAGCTGTTGGTGGTTTTGCCGCAATGAAGGCGCTCTCTACGCGAAATGACCAGCCGAAGCTGGCCTCTCGTCCTTGGGATAAGGATCGAGATGGTTTTGTTTTGTCTGAAGGTTGCGGGATGTTTATCCTCGAGGAATACGAACATGCCTTGAAGCGAGGTGCACGAATTTACGGCGAGCTTCGAGGTTACGGATTTAGTTCAGATGGACACCATATGACCAATCCCATTGCGACTGGCTCTGGAGCCGCTCTTGCGATGGAAATGGCTATTAATGATGCTCAGATAAATAGGGATGAGATTGGGTACATCAATGCTCATGGAACCAGCACTCCAGCGGGAGATTTGGCTGAAACAGCAGGGATTAAGATGGTTTTTGGCGATCATTCAAAAAAACTTTGGGTGAGTAGTACCAAAAGTATGATTGGCCACACTTTGGGAGCTGCCGGAGCTATCGAAAGTGTTTTTGCCCTTCAGAGTCTCTATCATGGGATTGCACCTCCAACGATAAACCTAGAGAATCCAAGCCCGGAATGTGATCTTGATTTTGTTCCTCACACAGCGAGAGAGAAGCAACTTAATCACGTCATGAATAACAGTTTTGGATTTGGCGGAACTAATTCCAGTTTGATTTTCTCGCGACTCGATTGAATTGCGTGATAACACAACTTGTGAGTGAAAATGTCAGATAAAGAAGTACCATCTCTATTGATAGCTTGCGACCACGCAGGCTATCGACTTAAAAACTCACCTGATAAAGGCGTTTCCTCATATTGAGTGGATTGATCTGGGTGCCTTTGACGAAAACCGAGTGGACTACCCCGACTATGCATCAATTCTTTGTGAAAGGCTTTTAAATAGGCCTCAGTCAAAAGGGGTTTTGATTTGTGGCTCAGGACAGGGGATGTCCATGAGGGCTAATAAATACCCTCACATCCGGGCGGCTGTCGTTTGGTCTGAGGTCACGGTTAAGTTGGCTCGTGAACACAATGATGCGAACGTCATCTGCTTGGGCGCCCGACTGATCGAGCCAGCTCTCGCAGAGAACTTACTGCAATTCTTTTTGACAACAGCATTTGAGGGCGGACGACACACAGATCGAGTGAAGAAAATTGGTCAGCCCGTAAAAGTTAAATAAATAAGTAGAAGCAAGGGAGAGCCTATGTCTGAATTGAATGAATCAGATCCTCAGATTGCAGCAATTATCGCAGCAGAAATGCATCGTCAGCAAAATGGCCTGGAGATGATTGCAAGTGAGAACTACACATCTCGTGCCGTCATGGAAGCTCAGGGCTCTTGCCTGACCAACAAGTACGCCGAAGGCTATCCCGGAAAGCGCTACTATGGAGGCTGTGAAGAGGTCGATAAATCTGAGCAACTAGCAATAGATCGAGCCAAACAGCTTTTTGGCTGCGAGCATGCAAATGTTCAGCCTCATTCAGGGTCTCAAGCCAATATGGCTGTTTTTTTGGCAGCCGCTCAGGCGGGAGATACCATCTTGGGTATGGACCTATCCCACGGGGGACACCTCACACACGGCTGTCCTGTCAATTTTAGTGGCTTCCTCTTCAAGGCCACCCATTATGGGCTCGATTCAAAAACAGAGCTTCTTGATTACAACGAAATTCGCGACATCGCAAAGAAATGCCGACCCACTTTGCTTATTGCCGGTTACAGCGCTTACCCAAGAATCTTGGATTTTGCTAAGTTCCAGGAAATCGCCAGAGAAGTCGGAGCAAAACTCTTAGTTGATATGGCTCATTTCGCTGGATTGGTGGCTGGTGGAGTTCACCCCTCCCCTATTCCTTATGCTGATTACACGACGACAACAACGCACAAAACACTTCGTGGACCACGTGGCGGAATGATACTTTGTAGTGAGGACAATTCAAAAAGTATCAATAGTAAAATCTTTCCGGGCATTCAAGGAGGTCCTCTTGAGCACGTCATCGCTGCGAAGGCTGTGGCTTTTGGTGAAGCGCTGAAACCTGAATTCAAGTCTTACTGTGAAAGCGTTATTGAAAACGCAAAGGTTCTCGCTGAGACGCTCATGACTAGCGGTTTTAAGCTGGTCACAAATGGAACAGAAAATCATCTGATGCTCATCGACTTGTCTAGCAAAAATGTGACTGGAAAAGATGCGGAAAAGCTACTTGGTCAAGCTGGAATCACTGTCAACAAGAACACGGTCCCCAACGAGAAACGTTCACCTTTTGTTACCAGTGGAATTCGAATTGGAACTCCTGCCCTCACGACTCGGGGAATGAAAAAAGAAGAGATGAAAGCAATAGGAGGATGGATTGCAGACGTCCTGGACCATCCAACCGACGAATCCTTCACTACAAAAGTCCGAAACCAAATTCTTGAACTGTGTCAGCGATATCCGATATACTGAGCCGGTGTGTAATCCCTTTGGGTTGTTGTCATTTTTAATCCTCCCGCTGCTGCTCGTTTCTTGTTCTTCATTTGTGGGTCCAGGGGAGTTGACATCAACAGGGTCGACATCAGCTGCCGACGTGCAGCCCTACGACCTCCTCTTGCCTGAGTTCCAAGGTCCTTATCTCAGGCCCGGACCTCGCAATGGGGGCGGCCCCTTTTTTAGTGAGACCTTTTTGTTGGACTGGCCGGTTAATTCCGCCAAGCTCACTCAAAAATTTCGGCCTCCTTCAAATCTCAGTCACCAAGGAATTGATCTGTCTGGAAGAATGAACACTCCAATACTGGCGGCCCACAGTGGAATTGTGGTGTATGCCGGAGGTGGATTTAAAGGCTATGGCAAATTGATCATTATCGAATTTAATGATGAATGGGCAACGCTTTACGGTCACCTCAACCGCTTTCAAGTTAAAACTGGAGATTGGGTTTCCAAAGGGCAAGCAATTGGAAAGATGGGACGAACAGGACGGGTTTCGGGCGTTCATTTGCACTTTGAGTTGATCCATCGCAAACAGCCCATAGACCCGCTTTCCCTCCTTCGTTGGCAAGGAGAAGTTGCAGCTCATTTCTCAGATCGAAGCCTTCTCACAAATAGTTACGAGTCAAATGATTGAATGATTGTGTAGAGTCTACTCACATCAAAGATTAAAGTTATTATAAACTCCTGCATTATTTTTCCTACCAAATTTATTTGGCGTACCTTACCTTTCCACCTCCCTCGTTAATTCATCATTTCTTTAGAAGGAGCATCTTCGTGTTTACCCAACTTAGGATTTTTGTTCTTTTGAGCGTATCCTGCCTAGCTCTTCATGGCCGTGCCATGGAGAAAATATCTCCGAAATGCAGGACTGAGTTAACAAAGTTGAGAGAATTGAGAGAACAAAAAGATTCTCTCCGGCGGCGTGTTCTAAAATTACCCAATGGCCTCGTCATTATTTTATTTTCTGATCTCAAGGCAAGCAAATCCGCTGTGGCTCTTGCCGTGGGCAGTGGAAGTATGCAGGACCCTCAGGGGCGGCCGGGTAGCTTCCATTTTTTGGAGCACATGGTTTTCATCAATTCAAATGAGTATCCCGAAGTCGACGGATACTCGAGATACGTTCAAGGCAATGGTGGCATCTACAATGGCATGACTGGAATCAATTACACTGTCTATCCTGCTGATATTAAACCAGACAAGTTTCCTGAGGCATTGTCTCGCCTCAGTGCCTTCTTTCGCGATCCCAAATTGTCCGAAGAATACATAGGGAAAGAGCTCAACGCCGTTAATCAAGAATATCAAAACAACAAAAGCAAAGACTCAAGAAGACTGTGGCATATCACTCAAAAGATGATTGGGAAGGACCACCCCCTCGGACGGTCCTTCCAGGGAAATTCCCAGACCTTGGCTGATGTTCGCATGACTGATCTACGTGAACTCTTTGATACTCATTATGTATCTGGCAATTTGAAACTTGTTCTGGCGGGGCCTCAATCATTGGACGAACTGGAAACTTTGGCGACCCAGCATTTTGGTCCTCTGCCCAAACGAAAATTTCAACAGTTTCTCCTCCCGCCTCTGAAACTCAATTCACCCGGCATGATTCCTGTCGCAAGAGTCAAGAGTTTGACAGACAGAATACTCGGTCTTTCTTTTCGCCTGCCTCACGATAGTTCTGAGATCACCTCTTCGAACTCCCAAATCTTAGGAGATGCGATTAGAAAGCTCACCCCTGGTGGGTTTGCCCATCATTTAATCCAAGAGGGGTTGATAGAGTCGGTACTCGCCACGAATGAACCCCTCGCAGAGTCCGGAGATCTTTTTGAAATTGAGTTTAAGCTTTCTCCAGCTGGAGTCAGCCGATGGAAAGAGATTGTCGCTACAACACATGGCTTTTTGCTACAGCTCAGTCGCCAAGCCCTACCACATGAGTTTATCGCAAGTTCGAAGGAGATTGATACTTTTGATTATTTGCACAGTCGGAGTGTGTTAAACTTTGACTTTGCCTATCGGCAAGCAACTCTTGCCCTTTCTGTCCCGCCTGAATACACCTTAGAAGCGGGACATTTTCCCGTTCATCCTTCGGCTCGAAAGATCCAGCAAAGAGCCAGGCAAATGCTCGAGCCGAGCCGCTGGGCCATTGTGATATCAGATCCTGGCTTCACAGGTGATCTCAAATCTGATCATTATGACATCGAATATTCCCTCTCGGATTTACCGATCGACTCTCTGCTTCTGGCAGACACCGAGCCAACAAATTTTGTCCTTCCAGGGAAAAACCCTTTCTTTTCAAATGATCGAACTCCGTTAAAAGTGACGACGGCCCCCAGCAATGAATTGAGAGCAGGATCAAACCTCATTTATCGTCCTGAAGATTCATTCGAGCAGGCTAAGGTGGGCTTAAGGATTGAAGTTATCACTCCAGCTCCACAGAATGCGAGAGAAGTTGGGCTGTTGTTTCTGTCGAAAATTCTCGTTTCTGAATCTCTGTCAGCAAATACCCAAATGGCATGGGCAGCAGGTATCAATGCGGGATCCTCCACGCCTAATCTTGTTCCCATGGCCTCAAATCGAATGGACTTTGCCGCATTTGGCCCTCGGGCATCTCTCCCGCTTGTTCTCAACGAAATGAGCAATGCCATCAGACAACTGGACGTAACCCCGATTCGATTTTCTGTCCGGAAAGAAAGCTATTTGCATAAGCTTGACACTTCTGATCTTCAAGAGGCGAGCGACCAGGCTCGGTTTGAATGGTATTTGCGAGTCTTCTATGGTTTGACCATTGAGCAATTGGCCTCGGCTTTGCGTGAGATTACTTTTGAGGAGGTTGTCGCTAAGACAAGGGAATGGATGAAAAATTCTCATGCAAATGTTTTAGCTCACGGAGAACTATTGTCAGATGAAGCCAGGGCATGGAGTCAGGATTTTTTGCAGAATTCCTTGATTGCGCAGTCCAATGCCGCTGCACCCAAACTCGTGAAAACTCCTGCTCTTACTGCTGGTCAAGTGCAGCGCATGACCTCAACTCGACGTGGAGGAGGAGGTGTCGTGAGACTGGAAGCTGAGCTCGGAGGGACTCAAGAAATTGAGAAATGGGCTTCAGCAAAAATATTTATGACTTTTATCGGTCCAGCCTTTTTCAAGGAACTACGGACAGAGCAAGAGTGGGGTTATTCAGTGGGCGCAGCGCAGAAGTCCACAGCCCAAGGACTTTCTCTTCTTTTTTCGATACAAAGCACAAAAAATCTAGATGCTGTTGAGAAAGCTATGACAGACTGGATAAATGATCATGCCATACAAGATTTTAGTCAAATCTCAGATCAGGAATTCGAGGATTTCCGCAACGCAATGATTTACGAACTCGAACGCCCGCTTTCGTCCATGGAAGAAAGCATGGGAAGGCTGAGTTATTGGTTTGACCTCGACCTGCCCGATACGGTGAGAGGCAGTTTGTTAGCAAGCTTGAAATCACTGACGAAAGAAAGAGTGATTGAACTCATGAGCCAGGTATTGAAAGACAAAGTCAATGGATGGAGAATTTTCCGAATTGACCACAAGCTGGATGTGGGATTGGAATAAAGAAGGATCGCTGTCGACTAGAAACCTAGCGAGTCGCATCGGAGCCAGACGAGTTTTTTTGCGGGGAAGGAGTCACTTGCGGCCCTCCCGCCTCTTTGGCTCGTTTTGCCAGCGCCGAGCAAGCAAAAGTTTCCAGTGATTCATTCAACTCAAGTTTGCGGCAGTTCTTCTCTCCAAACCTTGCTCCAACCCAATGTGCTTCTTGTGACCATTCAAAATCTACTTCCCAGGTCTCCATAACGGCAATTGCGTCAAGGCAACGATCTTTGGTCCACTTCTCATCGCACTCAGGGGTTGTAACACGAGATGACAAATGCTGGAGGGGATTCGAATTCCAAACCCTATCATCGTCAAATTCAGGGCGACGAGCGCGATTGGGCAACCAAACTTCACCGACTCCAGGTAGAGTTGTTTTTCTGTACCATTTTTTCCAAAGCCTAGCAGCATCTCTGCGAGAGACTTTAGCCCAGATGTACTCGCGCCAGTATTTCATGCTTTTTTTTTCAAACTCATCCTTATCTTGCATATACAGAAGATCTTTGAGGTAAGTGTCAAATTCTGTTGCCAACCTGAGTTTGGAAGGATCTGTTTCTTTTTGTAATAAAATCAGAGAACGGATTTTTTCGTCTGAAAAATACTGCGGCGTGAGCGAATCCCAATTCTTGAGGTCGGAGGGAGGCTGGGTTTGTAGCCATTTCCCGCCCAACGACTTTGCTCGATAAAGTCTTGCCCCCGCGCGAGTCAGATTTGAACCAATAAAACTATATCCAGTCTCCTGCTTAAAAAGACAGCCAGTGGCTGCAGCTGCAAGTAAATGGTAATGTTTTGCAGGCAGAGAAGATAGTCCCCTGTTAGGTGCCTGCAATCTCCCGATTTTGGCTTTCAAATTGGGACTTATGTCGAGGTCAAAACCCAATGCTTTTGGAAGGTATAACGTCGAGTTTGCTAGACAGCCGAATCCGACGTGATTTGATTTTTTTTCATCTTCCAACCATTCCTTAATGCCTTCGGGGATATCCTGCCAAGATCTTTCGAAAAACTCTAATATTCTCACTTGGCGCTGTTTTAATCGACGAAAGGAAGGGTGATGAGCGCTCAGATGCGGCTTTTGGTAAATTGCATTATCGTGCCCGCACATCTTAATAATCGCAAAAGCTAAATTTGGGTTATTATCAGTGATCTCCATCAATTTGGTCCAGAGAAATCCAGATTTTTGATTTTTCCAGAAGCCCTTTCCCGCTTCTTCATCTAGCGACATTCCAAAGGGTGAATTCTTACCTCTTCGGTCAATATCGGACTTAGTTCGCAGCAAATCCTCCTTCATTAAATCTAGATAGAATTCCCCAGCTATCTCAGCCAAGCACGAGTTCTTATCCAATGTTTTTTGATTACTGACCTCAATACTCTCATTTGAGCCGGAATGGATCTGGGAAACTTCAGCCAGATAGGAAGAAAGTGTTCTTCTCAGATTTTCATCAGGAATAAATTTGAGAAACCGATCATAGGAATCCTCAAAGTCTTTATCGTCGCTTTGTCCATAGTCGCGACCATTTTCCACTGCATCAGATGCTGGCTCCCGCAATCCGGACCTCTTCCATGCCGACTCAACCATCGAAGAAAAGTAACTACCGTTTGGTAGCAACAGAAAAAGTAAAAGAATGAAAGCACTTAAAATTCTACTGCGGCCCGACATATTATCAGATCGGCAAACCTGATTGGGTCCTTAACGGAAAAAGTATATTAATTGAAAATTGAACAATTGTCGGCTTGTAATTGTAATTTATAAAACTGCACTTTGTCATTCTCATTTTGAGATCGTCCAAGTATCAAACAATTGACTCGTTTCTAATCAGAATTCAAGAGCCTTCAATATTAGACTCCATGTCATTTCAATTGGTTACAAAGATAACTTCCACTCGAATCGGGAACGATTATTGCGCTAAATAGATGTAAGTGGGGTGTGGGCAATGAAGTTCGGTATGGATCAGAGTGAAATTCCTTTTATTGGACCAGGATTTTTAAGAGGTGTTCTGCTGGCGGCTAGCACCATTTATTTTTCTTACTTTTCTCCATCTGTTGCTATTGGCGGGGAGATCTATTTCTACTCCGAGGGAGTCTGCTACAAGTCTAATGGTCGGGCCGCCTCAAACCATGAAGCCTGCGGATTTATGTTGAGCAAGGCTGACCGATATGAGTGGGACATGATAGAAAACCAATGCAAGAAAATAGATGTCTATGTTTCTAAACTGAATCCCGAATGGGAGCTTCGGAAACCTCGAAAAAAGGAAAAATATTCTTTAAGAGATTGTGGATATAGTGTGAGCAAGGATCAAGAAGAATCTTCATATAATTTAGCCAGTGGCTCATGCAAAAAAAACATCCTCCTTGTATCCCATTATGGCTTAGAAGATCGAATCCAACCCAATCGATCACCCGCAAATATTCGAGGATGTCAGCAAAACAAAGAGTTGATAGGAAACAAACGTTCTCATGTTCAAAATTCCTCAGCTCAAAAGACTTCTCTTTCAGCTTCAGCAAAATTGACAGGGCAAACATCAGCTGGAGTGAAAAGTCGTCGCAAATAGACCGCACAAAGCCCTGCAAAGGCGCCGTAGACTCCACCTATCGAACCCACCACCAAATACACTAACACAAAATGGGGCAAGCCAAGCAGAAGGGACAATCGGTGGCTTGTCGATAAGGCATTGTTAATATCAAAGTAGTGGGCCGCAATGACCCAGGCTGCAAAAACCCCCACAAAAGATCCAAGTAGTGTCTTGCGAGGAGAATTGGCAAACCAACCAAAGGCAAAGCAGATAAACCCGCAGAACCACCAAGGAAGAAATATCCCAGTAATCATGACTAAAATAACTAGAAAATAAATCATGTCGCTCCCCTCTTCGGTAAAAAGATAAGAATTTGACGAGAATCCCCTGCGAAATCTTCTGATTTGCGAAAAAATTTGAACGACCTCAAATGACCTTCAGACCAAGATTTTACAAAGCGCTGATAATCAGGATCAAATGGATTTCCAGTTACTCCACCAGGAAATGCTCCCAAACCCTTGGGCTGGGGTTCAAAGCTGACAACCATTTTCCAGGTCGGACCATGGTAACCTTTGTTCGAATTGACCGCATATTGGCTGCCACCCATAATAATATTTTCTGTGGCTCCCAAACCAGGAATGCGACTCAAATGATCGATCTTAGTTGGTCTCACTTTGCTCCACTCCCAATTTTGAAAATCACCTCCGAACTGATTTCTTAATTCTTCAACTGCATTTTTCAAAGCGAACTGAAGAAGACGAGAAATGTCCTCCTGCTCCAAAGTCAGCAAATTATCAACCCAACGACGATCTGGATGTTGATCGTTAGAGAGAATATTCTCCAGCAGCTTCAATGTTCGATCTCGAGAAGGATAGAGTTTTGCTTTTGAAAAACCAAAATCATCCTCCCAAAGTAGGGTTTCAAAATGTTTCCACCAAAACGAGAAGAGAGAAGATTGGACCGATTCAACACTGTCAAGAAAATCCCACTTCTTGAGTTTTTAAAAAATCGACAATTCGTTTGCCACGAAATGCTTCTGGGTAACTCCATCCCAGGTAACTGGATCCAGCTCGAGAGACAGGACGCTGATTCGCTGAATGAACAAAGCCTGATGTTGGATTAATTTCTTGAGGGGCTTCTTCGGAGGACAGCCAGCCCTGCCAGTTTTTCCTTGGAAAACCGTCCGTCGAGAATAAACTTACCCTGGCCATTTTGTCGCTTTGGCAGGCGCCCATTGTGTCTAATACTGATATTATTAGCGTCCGCACAAATAAAATTTTGAGCTGGAGATCTAAAATCGACAAGTGAGCTCAGACATTGCTGAAAGCTCTGAGACCGATTGAGATTCAGGAGTGCCTTCAGTTCGTTGCTCGACTCTTGTGCCACCCATCTCAGTGCCAGTCCAATCCTCCCCTCTCTGTGCACCACAGGGCCTAAATGCGTCCAGAGAATATCGATCTTACTTCTTTCTCCCTTCCCTCCCTTCGTTGTGATGTATTCAGAACTAATGATTGGATGAACCCATTGGCCGTCGGCCAGATAGTCTTCACTTGTTTCGTCACGAAACTCAATCTCATACCAGTCCATTACATCAGTAGAGGCGTTTGTTGTCGCCCAAGCAATTTTTTCGTTGTATCCGATAATTATGCCCGGAGCACCAGGTATCGTCACTCCATACACAGAAATACCAGGCGAACTTAGCTGCATTTCATACCAAATTGACGGCAGGCTATAAGATAAATGCGTATCATTGGCAAGCAAGGTATATCCAGATTTGGTCTTGGATCCATTGACTGCCCAGTTGTTGCTGCCGTTACCTGGAATCGGTTGAAACGAATCTGGAAAAGTTTTGAGAGAAGTCACAAATACTTTTTCCTTTGGCCCAGAAGGATGAAGAATGTTTTTCGTTCTCACCTTTGCAAAAGGAATCTCCAAAGAAAGATGTTCTGGAAATAGATTTTCGACACTTTCATGTCCATATTTTTGCAAATATCTCGTCAAAACCAAATCGTCACTGTAGCCCGAAAGACGAAAAGCCATGAGCTTCCAACAAGGCCGATATTTGCCGTGATGTCCACAGTCGAGGCCTTGTCCTCGTCAGAAAATATTCGATGGGATAATCATCCTCCGCAAGAGAGTTAATGTAAGCATTCACTCCTTCCACGTAGGATTTGGATGGTTGGCGAGTGATTGTATCACTGTTCAATTCCTTTTCAGCAGCGGCGATTGCCTGTCTCATCCCCAGCTTAACAAAATACTCGTCTATGGCTTTGGCTTTCTCACCTATCAACTCGGATAAGGATCCGTCAGCGACCCGTGACTGAAAATCCATCTGCCAGAGGCGATCTTTTGCTGTTATGTACCCTTGAACCCAATAGAGGTCTTCATCGCTTTGAGCCAATATATGAGGAATCCCAGCCGTATCATAGACCACTTGCACTTCGTTTCCGAAGAGCGGCATCTCGAATAGATAACGTTTTAAACCTCTGACTTTCTCCTCGCCAGATCCCTTGAAAAGGGAAGAATCTTCGCATCAAGGGTGGAATTGGCCCGACACCGAAGTGGCCAATAACAGTCAATCCAAGCACCAAAATAAAATAAAAACTTGCCCAAGCCCCTGCTTTGAGTCGCACCGAACTACCCCCAATAAAAATCGAAATGCCTTCATTTATCTATTTAGAAGGAATCCCCTTACCCTGAGCTAGGATGTCTTCCAGCTTTTTAAGCTCGGATTTAACGTCCTCAGGCATGGATGCTGAGCTTGGAAATCTCCATTCAAGATAGGTCCGGTATTCTCCCAAACAGCGAGGTGCCCAGGAAGAACGCGGAGCTAAACGAACGCACTCCTTGAGATACAAATCTCCAAGCAGTGCAAAAGAAGATTGACTAAGAATTCTTTCGGTTTTCCCGAGATAAAATAAAGTTTCAGCTTTTTCATCAGAATTTTTTGCCTTGAGGAAGTCCTCGTAAAGGAGTCCCGAAGATCTCAATAGATTCACAAGAAAGGGCTGGGAATCCGAAGGGCCGCGGTAACCCTCCATCTCGGAGAGCACTTTTAGAGCAAAGGAAGTTCGTTTTTTTCGATTCCAGTCGGCGCTTCTGTCTGACTTTTCCTGCTTCTCCCATTCTGCAAAAGACTTCTGCCACATCTCGACTTCGCGTCGCATACCGACTGGCAATTTTTTTATTCTTCAGATCTTCACCGAAATTGACAACTGCGAGAGAAGGATTTCTCCAAACCCTTGCGAAAACCAAAAGTTTCCGCAGGTAAACACCACGGATATCTTGAGAGACGAGGACGGTATGGGGAAATGAGCGAAGAAGATGATCATAAATATTCATGCTATATTCATAGCGTCGCGTAATAAAATAAAAGTCTGCAGTGATGAGGGCATTGGTTGCATCTTGAGCCTTAATATCCTGCTTCCAATCCAATTGAGGATCTCTCAGCTTGAGGCATCCGAGTGTGGCAGCTAAAACAAAATTCTGTCGACTGACGCACTCCATGGTAAGCTCTCTCGATTTCTCCTATGTCGAACAAGTTTCGCGTATCCGTCAAGTGTTGCAGGAACAGTCCAACCGTGGCAGCTTGATCTTCTCCATTAAAACCGGGACTATCTTTAATCTTTGTCAATCGAGACAGAAATATGCCTAAGGCAGACCTAACCTGCTCCTGATTTTCTTTGGATTTAAACGTGTCCAAGGATTTTATGATCGGTCGTATCTCAATGATCTTTTATAGAAGTCATGCATGACGGACCGGAGATCCTGATCAGCAGTGATGTTTTTCTCCTCGTCCTTTGATGAAGTGAATTTATCACTTTTGCCTGGAGGAGGACTCTGACCTGCATCCTTGGCCAGCGTATTCGTGAAACAAAGCACAATGCTCAGAAGGATAAAAGCAATTTTGACCTCATACAGCTAGTTTCTGATGATGTGTGAGATAGTCCTCTATATTCATAATCCGAAAATCATCTTCTGGGTCTGACAACAATTGACATAGAACATAAAGAGCATCAGTTCTTGTAAAAATACCACGAACTCCTCCCTTTAATCCTTTCACGAGCACACAACCATATTTATTTTTTGCCATCTCATTGACCACTTCCTTCAGAGTAGATCCGGAAGAGACAACATAGGGACTATCGCTCATGGCCTCTCGAACGCTGAATTTGTTGGTTCCCTTAATGGAAATTGATCGGTAAATATCCCTTTCGCTGAGAACGCCCACGATTTCATCTCCAACGACCACCGGCAGGTGTCTCATGCCCCAGCCACGCATGATTTCATGAGCATCAACAATTCCGACGTCTGGCGAAACAGTTACAGGGTGTGCCACCATTGAATCACCTATTTGATGAGTGCGTTTCATTGTTTGCCTCCATTGTTTTTGAAGAATTCAAGCGGTGAAAAAAACCTGGCCTCGCTATCTCAATAGCAAATATAATCTGACGAATGGAGTGAATCCGTCAACTATTTTGATCCAGCCATAGATACGGCAAATGCGACGGCCAGTTGAGAAAATTTTGTGGCATAGTCCTCTTTCATCGGACTGTCTGCCAAGTCATTTGCCGTGTGGATTCGATCAATACTCGCTTCGACATCGTCTTCAGCCGGCATGAACGAAGGATATCCATATTTGGTCCAACTGGCATGATCACTGCATGCGTAGCCGCAGGTCATGCTGTTCACAGTGAGGCCAAGATAATTTTTGGCTAAATCAGAGGCCAGCTTTGTCAATGCGGAACTTGTGAAATCATTTATAAAAAGAATATTTGGTTTTTCCTCGTGAAGAATACATGGCCATATCAATCTGCATGACACCCAATACACTTTTACTTGCATTCGCATAGGAGCGAGCGATTTCTTGACTTCCAACTAAACCCACTTCTTCGGCCGCGTAAGTATAAAATGCTATGGTCGCATCTGGATAGTAATTTCCATCCATCATTATTCTAAAGGCCTCAAGCAGTGAGGCAACTCCCGAAGCGTTGTCATCAGCGCCTGGCGCTATTGCCTCAGGATTATTTCTACTTCCCTGTCCATTTATTGAGTCTTGGTGTCCTCCTAACACAACGAATTTGCTTTTGTTGGCACCGGTCCCTCCGATCAATACTTCTACTGATTTCTGAGGGGTATTCTGATGACTCACTAATGTGACTTTCACGTCGGCCCGTCCGGCCGCCAGTTTTTGAAACTCTTGCTGGATCCATGCTGAGACGGCATTGTTGTTCGCAGAGAGGTGGTATCTCGTTGGCCACAATGAATTATCACTCATCTTAACCACCCAATTGCGGATGTTTTGCGGATTGGCTCTCGGCAAAAGCTCCTTAATAATTCGATCCTTTATTTCATCTGGTGACGGAGGAATTGGATCAACTGGAGGACCTCCTTGATTGCAATCGTTCGTCGCAAGCTTGGCTCTGACTTGAGCAACAGGACTGGAATCGTCGTCTTTTAATACGGCAAAAAATCCAGGACACCTGATGCGTTGGGTAGATTCGGACAACATGTGGGCTTCGTGAATCAGCTTGTCTAACTCATCTGGTGATACGAGTTTCGTCTGATTGCATGAAGCGCTAACCAATTTTGGTTCATAGACTTTTCCGCAATTATTGAACCACATCAAGGAGACTGTCAGTAACCCCAGAACTCCGTGTCGCCATCTTTTTCCGAGGATATTTCTCATATTCTTAATAACTACTTTCAAAAATTGCCTCTTTTATTTACTGCAGCTCATGCTCCTTATCGACAGAAAATGGACTCAAGTTGAGACTCTTGTTGAAATGGTAATTTAAATTTTAGATTCAATTTGCCTCAGTATTGATTCAGAATGAGACGTTTGATCGAAGAATTAATTTACAGTGTTAGCTATCTGACATGCCATTCAGTCTATACGAGCTTAGAATTTGTTTGCTGGCAGGAATATTGCTGCCAGCGTAAGGTGTAAGATTCCCCTCCAATTTGGAGTAATAGCCTATGACTGTACGTGCATTTTAATATTGTGCTTTGGTCCATCGTTGGACTCACTTTAACTTTTGGTTTCAACAACTGCGCGGAGCAGCGGTTTAGCACCGACAGATCTTCGGTGATAGCCATGCTCAACCAGAGTGGCGGCATTCTCATTAATCGTGGTGATGAATTTACTCAGTCCAAGGCCGTTTGGCTTGATATCGCAGCGGATGGGGCATCAGAGATGTACATTACAAATGACCCAACCTGCTCATCGGGCGGAGATTGGGAGAATTTGAAACCACTCATGCCTTGGGATTTAGAGAAGGAGAATAGTTTAACTTCAGTCTACGTGAAGTTCAAGACACGTGCAGGAGTTGAATCAGAGTGCCTCAGTGACGGTATTGTGCACGACAATGTAGGTCCTTCTGTTGCCTTTTTCTCGGGCTCCGGAATCCATTACGTCCAGTCGACAAGCACAATTCAGTATTTTGGCCAAAGATTCTCTCTCAGGACTATCTGAAATTGAGTGTGCCGGAATCGACAGTCTCGATTTTCAGCCTTGCTCTTCTCTCCGTTTCAAAGGCTATCCCGCAGGAAAATTCATACGTATTTAGTGTCAGAGCGAAAGACAGAGCCGGAAATATATCTGAAGCAATAAATCACTCTTGGCTCGTCGATTGGACTCCACCCATCGTCACTTTAAATGAGACGCCTCCTGTAGTTACCGGAAGCGACAGGCAAAGTTCACTCTTTCTGCGACAGACAATCTCGCTGGCGTGAAGGATATTTTGTGCTTCCAGCCCGTTACGAATCAAGAAGTTAGGCTGTAAAATGGCGCTTTGAGTTATCCGCTTTAACCGATGGAAATTACACAACAAGAATGAAGGCGATAGATAAGGCTGGAAATGCATCTGACTGGAAAGAATACAAATGGCGCGTGGACCTAACGGCCCCTCAATAACCCTGGTTTCAACTCCAAATCCTTTTGACAATCGTCTGTCGGCTAAATTTGAATTTGAGGGAAAGATGGTAACGATCCGGTCACGGCATTTAAGTGTCGAATCGATAGTGGCTCCTTTCAAGCTTGCAGTTCGGGGTCTAATTATCCAGTTTCGGCGGGCTCTCAAAATTCGAAGTTGTTGCCGTAGATGGAGGGGAAACACCTCTGTGCCGGCCGCTTATTCTTGGCTCGTTGACAATCAAGTTCCAACTGTCACCTGGATTAGCACTCCTGGGCAATATTCAACGGATCAGAACCCAAAACTTGTTCTCAGCGCCTCGACACAGGTGGTTCGGGCATTGATAAAGTCATTTGCAAACTGAATGGTGCCCCGATCGAATGCTCTAACAACACAATCGCACCAGCAAATCTGGCTGAAAATAGATACCAGGTTTCCGGTGACTGCTACAGACAAGGCCGGAAATTCATCAAGCCCATTGGCACATC